>NZ_QTVL01000001.1:412918-574457 GCF_003460565.1 Blautia sp. AF32-4BH
TTGAAACGATTGGCAATATAACAGATGAAGCAGTTCAAAAGTATATAAAAGAGCAAGCAGAAGAATCGAGACGAGAAGATTCGAGTAGTACCGCTTTATAGCGGGCCAGCAAAAGTGCTTGCGATACCGCCCTTTGGGGCGAATAGTAACAATAGCCCTTTGGAGGGCTAATAATAAACCACCAGTTGAACTGGTGGTTGCTAACTTAGAGGATTTGAAGGGAGGAATAACTAATTGACGTTGGCGGAATTTATGGTAAGATAAAAGGGCAGGATACAAATACCGAGGATATTCTGCGAGTTCAGACTTAGGTCTGTGAGTTGAAAAACATTTTTGAATAAGTGTTAGACAAAAAGCATTAGAAAATATTCTAGTGCTTTTTATTTTAGTATTTATGTTATACAACAATGTAAACTTTACATTATTGTATAAGTATAAAAATATAATTTGTATTGTGTCCACGATGAACGTCGCGAATGTGGTATATGAAATGGAAAATGGCCGGATTTCCTGATTTTACGGCACTTGACAGAGAAAAGATGATGTGCTACACTAACAGTCGTTAAAGAAAAGACAATTAAATATCGATGTGTAAGGTGTCGGACATACGTGTCCGGTGAAAAGGGAAGCAGGTGTGAATCCTGCACGAACTCGTCACCGTATTTTGCAAGCAGGGGAATGATCCACTGGGAAACCGGGAAGGAGATCGATGCGCTGGAGTCAAATCCTGAAGCAATGAGCCGGGAGACCTGCCTTTCGCAGTACAGGAACGTTACGTTCGTGTCACGAGGAACTGGCAGTACAAAACAGGAAAGCGGACATTTGCCCCACAGCGGGTGAAATGGTTTTCTTTGTGATGAAAATACTGGAAGCCCCTCGTTGAAAAACGAAAGGGCTTCTTTCTATTTACGCGGGCAACGAGCCAAAGTCCGTGCTTGCACGAGACCTTAGCGACTGCCGCGATAACTTGAGAAACTCGCGGAGCGTATTTCTCATAGTTTGAAATGTAAAACGTCCCCGATATTGGTTGTTGCAAAGATACCAGCAAATGGGAGGAAAACAAAAATGAAAAAGAAACTTGTAGTCGCTTTAATTTCAGCAGCTATGGTAACATCTATGCTCGGCGCATGCGGAAGCAGCAACACATCCAGCAACAGCGCAAGCAGCACAGCAACAAGCAGCGTAAGTGCATCTTCCGCATCTGAGGAAGACACCACAGTAGCAAGCAGCAGCGTAAGCGCATCTTCTGCATCTGAAGAGGTATCCGCAGATGCAGACCAGGAGGCAGCAGATAAAGTGGCAGCTTTGATTGACGCAATTTATGTACAGGAAAGAAATGATAACACCGACGAGCAGTGCAAAGAAGCAAAAGAGGCATGGGATGCCCTGACAGACGCGCAGAAGGAACTTGTAGAAGGCGAGAACGCAGATCCGGATTACTTCGGAAGAGACACAGGTGATGCATCCAAGGATGATCCGTTAAACGGAGACGAGATCGGCGAGAATGAGCTTCTGGTTGTAAGCTTTGGTACTTCCTTCAACGACAGCCGTGCTGAGGATATCGGAGGCGTTGAGAAAGCTCTGCAGGCTGCATATCCGGACTGGTCCGTAAGACGTGCCTTCACCGCACAGATCATCATCAACCATGTACAGGCCCGCGATGACGAGAAGATCGACAACGTGGATCAGGCACTGGAAAGAGCCGTAAGCAATGGCGTGAAGAACCTGATTATCCAGCCGACTCACCTGATGCACGGAGCAGAGTACGATGAGCTGAAAGAAGCAGTAGATGGCTACAAGGATAAATTTGAGTCCGTAACCATCGCAGAGCCGCTGCTTGGCGAGGTTGGAAGTGACGCTACCGTAATCAACGAGGACAAACAGGCCGTTGCAGAAGCAATCACGGCACAGGCAGTAAAATCTGCAAATTATGACAGTCTGGATGCAGCAGCAGAGGACGGCACTGCTTTCGTATTTATGGGACATGGCACTTCCCACACTGCAAAAGTAACCTACAGCCAGATGCAGACACAGATGGATACTCTTGGATACAAAAACGTATTCATCGGAACCGTTGAGGGCGAGCCGGAAGAGACCGCTTGCGAGAACGTGATCGAGGCAGTAAAAGCAGCCGGATACAAGAAAGTAATTCTTCGTCCGCTGATGGTTGTTGCAGGTGACCACGCAAACAACGATATGGCAGGCGAGGATGAGGATTCCTGGAAGAGCCAGTTTGAGGCATCCGGTGCATTCGATGAGATCGACACTCAGATCGAAGGTCTTGGAAGAATCGATGCTGTTGAGCAGCTGTATGTACAGCACACCAAGGCAGCTATGGACGGCAACGGCGTTCAGGACGATGCTGAATAATTAGGGGTTGTATTCCGAACGTAAAATAGAGTAAAATAAGATCCGGCAGTACGGCTGAAGAGACTCAGTGTGCTGTCGGATTTTAAGTTGAGCGGATGAAAAAGATCCGCTTCAAGGTGATACAAGGAGGAAATTTATTATGAGAAAAAAATTGGCAGTTCTTTTTCTTGGAGCAGCACTGACTGTATCCATGCTCGGCGCATGTGGCGGAAAGGATGCAGCGTCATCTTCTGCATCTGCAGTATCTGCGTCTTCTGCGGCAGACGCATCTTCCGCTTCTGTACAGGATGCATCTAAGGCAGAGAGCAGTACATCCACATCAGATGTTTCAGCAGAAAGCGCATCGGCAGCGGAGACTGCAGGAGAAAGCAGCGCATCAGAGCTGGAAGACGGTACGTATACGGCAGACTTCAATACAGACAGCAATATGTTCCATGTCAATGAAGCAAAAGAAGGAAAGGGTGTCCTGACGGTAAAAGACGGAAAAATGACCATCCACGTCAGCCTGGTATCCAAAAACATTGTCAATGTCTTTGTGGGAACAAAAGAAGAAGCACAGGCAGACGGCGCAGAGCTGATCGAGCCGACCACAGATGAGGTAACGTATTCTGACGGAACCACAGATGAAGTGTACGGCTTTGATATCCCGGTAGAAAAACTGGACGAGGATTTCAATGTTGCGATCATTGGTAAAAAAGGAACCTGGTATGATCATGTAGTCAGCGTATCCAATCCGGTACCACAGGAGTAATCCGGGAAAAAACAAAAAGATATCCACAGAAGGTGAACCATTTTGCACCGTCTGTCCACAGAAATTGTGGACAGAGAGGGGAAAAACGGTTCCCTTTGTGGATATCTTTTCTTATTTCTCCGGAAACAGTTTGCAGAACAGAAAACGGATGAAGGGTCCGCAGTACATGAGCTGCCAGAAGAAGGCAACCGGGAAATTTAAGAACGTGGTCTGGAGCCAGACAGCGACAAATTCTTTTCCGGCATTTTTAAACAGCAGTGTTGCAATAAAACTCATAATCGGACACATAATAGCAATAATCATAATGGAAATTGCCAGCGTGATTACGATCGGACGATCCTGCGGTGTTACCATGCAAAAAGCTAATTTGTGAGCCAGATGATCCACGAGGAAAAACTCGAGGATAAAAGCGGCCGGCCACATGATCATCATCTCGTGAAACGCCATCAGAAAGACCTGATTTGTCATTCCGCCGATGTTCATGGAAATGTTGTAGCAGATCATGGCATAGACCATCAGAAAGGACATCATGAGGGTAAATACAACGTTTTGAAATTTTGTTTTTGGCATCGATTGTTCTCCTTTTCTTTGCGTTTTTTGAAAAATGGGCGCAAAAAAGACACATGTGTTGTTCGTTAACCAAGCAATGCACTTGTGCCGTTTCCAATCTGATACCAATCTTTTCTGCAGTTTTTAATTTTGAACCGTCGATTATTATAACGTCTCCGGCGGCGTTTGGCAAGAGGAAATTGAGAAATTTTTTAAAAAGACAGATAAACAAGAAAATTCGATGCGTGCTGGAAGCACGGTTTGGCGAATGGTGCGGGGAACGGCACCGGCGGGAAAAAGAATGGATTGCGAAACGGGAGCGGGATTGCTACAATAGAACATAGTGAAAACAAAGAGAAAACGCAAAAGGAAATCAATATTATGTCAGAGATCAGAAAAATCGAAAACTTTGCGGCGCCAGAGCTCGACGTGTATGCGCGTCTTTCAGAACCGCAGTTATTGCACTATTATGAACCGCAGCCAGGCCTTTTTCTTGCGGAGAGTCCGCGTGTCATCGAGCGTGCGCTGGATGCCGGATATGAACCGGTTTCGTTCCTTGTCGGAAGCGCAGAACTTGCCGCAAACGAAGCACTCTTTGCGCACTGCCCGGACGCGCCGGTCTATACAGCAGAGACGAAGGTGCTGGAACAGCTCACAGGCTTTGCCCTCACGCGCGGCATGCTCTGCGCGATGCACCGCCGCACGCTTCCGGCTATGGAGGAAATCTGCCGGAATGCCCGCCGCGTGGCGATCCTGGAAAATGTCGTGAACCCGACGAATGTCGGTGCGATTTTCCGTTCTGCCGCCGCACTTGGCATCGATGCCGTGCTCCTCACATCAGGCTGCAGCAACCCGCTGTACCGCCGTGCCATCCGCGTGAGCATGGGAAATGTCTTCCAGGTCCCGTGGACCGTGCTGCCAGGCGGCAGTTACTGGCCGGAGCAGGGAATTGCTGCACTGCAGGAACTTGGATTTTATACCGTTGCGATGGCATTAAAAGAAGACTCCGTGCCGATGGATGATCCGTCGTTAAAAACGCATGAAAAGCTCGCCATTCTGCTCGGAACCGAGGGTGACGGACTGGCAAGTGATACGATCGCTGAAACAGATGCAACCGTGCTGATTCCGATGACACACGGTGTGGATTCACTGAACGTCGCTGCGGCGAGCGCTGTCGCATTCTGGGAGCTGGCGGGAAGAAGATAAAGATGTTCCGTCGGTACCGGAGATTACGGAATAAAAATAGGATCAGAGATAGATTTTCGGGATGCATATTTTGATGCATCCCTTTTTGAATTTACGGATTTTGAAATTCCTTCCGATACATCTGCGGCGTACATCCCACTTTGTTTCGGAACTGCCGGTTGAAGTTGGAAAGGTTGCGGAAACCATTGTCGTACGCGATTTCGGACACACTCCGCGTCGTACTGCGCAGCGCCTCGCAGGCGGCTTTGATCCGAAGCTGTGTCAGATATTCAACGGCCCCGAGTCCGAAGGTCTGCTTAAAACAGCTCATAAAATAGCTTTTGCTCAAATGCGACAGCCTGGCAAGTTCCTCTATGGTAATCGGGTCGGCGAAGTGCTCCTGGATATAGGCGAGCACAGGCCGCAGGTTTTCAGCAGCCGCAGGCATGGCGGGACGATCGGTGCAGAGTTCCGGCGATGCGGCGAGCAGATAGAAGAAGCGGAGCAGCTCACTTTTCAGCAGAAGATCGGAGACAGCAGAGTTTTCACGGATGCAGCGGAAAATCTGATGGACGGATGCAGCGGAAAATCTGATGGACGGATGCAGAAAGTGCAGCATAACCGGAATGTTCGGGTGAAATCGGTGCCTGGATGCGGCGCCGGGCGGAGAAAAACGGCTGCAGAATTTCCATGTAGCTGCGGTCGTCATACCCGCCGATCAGCATATTCTGGTGGAAAACAATCGTATCATAAAACATCGACTCCTGCTCGGCGGGCAGAATGGCATGTACGAGGTTCGGCTGAATCAGAAAAATATCACCGGCATGCGCCGTAAGCAGACGGTCCTCATACTGAAAATACCCCGTTCCGCGTTTGATATAATTCAGCTCCATCTCCCCGTGCCAGTGTAGCGGTACGCCGGGAAAATAGTCGGGCATCCGGCAGTCATAATAACTGTAGGGAACCTGCATGGAGCCGTGCTGGCGTTTTTCTTTCGCAGCAGAAAGCATCATAAAATCCTCCTCCAAAAAGCATGTCCGTAAAATGCCGGAAATGGCAGAGCGTGGCATGGATAAAATCAGTTAATGTTCACTCAGCAGTGAAACACTTGCTGTTTCGCTGCGTAAGAAAGTGATTCAGGTGTGAGCAGCCCTCCTTTTGCGAAGCAAAACTTTAAATGAGGGGTGCGAAGGTTACAGTTCGCTGGGTACCAGTGAACTGTAACTAAAATCATAGAATAGTATTAGAATGAAATAGGAAATTACTGGTATTTCAGCGGATACAGTAGTAATATATCATATAGAAACACTTGCTGCAACGACGAAAATACAGCAGAAATAAGAGTGAAAGAGGAAAAGAAAAAATGTCAAAATGGTTAGATAACGCAGTATTTTATGAGATTTACCCGCAGTCCTTCAACGACACCAACGCCGACGGAATCGGAGATTTCCAGGGTATCATTGAAAAATTAGACTACATCAAGGAACTGGGCTGCAACGCCATCTGGATCAACCCGTGCTTCCTGTCCCCATTCGGTGATGCAGGATACGATGTCGCAGATTACTGCCGCGTTGCACCGCGCTACGGAACGAATGAGGATCTGAAGAGAGTTTTCGAAGAGGCACACAAACGTGACATGCACGTTCTGCTCGACCTGGTTCCGGGCCATACATCTGTTGAGCATCCATGGTTCAAAGAATCCATGAAAGCAGACCGCAATGAATTTACAGACCGCTACGTATGGACCAATAACGTATGGGAAGCACCGGAAGGAATGGGAAGCCTGCGCGGCATTTCCGAGCGTGACGGCGCCTGCGCCATCAACTTCTTCTCCAACCAGCCGGCCCTGAACTACGGCTTTTATCAGCCGGATCCGGAAAAACCGTGGCAGCAGTCCTTTGATGATGAGGGACCGCAGGCAACGCTGGCAGCGATGGAAGATGTCATGAGATTCTGGCTGAACATGGGCTGCGACGGCTTCCGTGTCGATATGGCGGGCTCCCTGGTAAAGAACGATCAGGAAGGCAAAGGAACCATCCGCCTGTGGCAGCAGGTACGGAAATTCCTCGACGCCGAGTTCCCGGATGCAGCCATGGTATCCGAGTGGGGCGAGCCGGACAAATCCTTACAGGGCGGCTTCCACATGGACTTCCTGCTTCACTTTGGACCGTCCCATTACAACGATCTGTTCCGCTGCGATGAGCCATTCTTCTCCAAACGCGGAAAAGGAGATATCTCTGAGTTTGTAGAGACCTACAAAACCAACTACAATAAGACCGCACAGAAAGGCCTGATCTGCATCCCGTCCGGAAACCATGATATGGACCGCCTGGCACGCCGTCTGCAGGGGGATGAGCTGAAAATTGCTTTCGCTTTCCTTCTTTCCATGCCAGGTGCGCCGTTCATCTACTACGGTGATGAAATCGGTATGCGCTACGTCGAAGGCCTGAAATCCGTTGAGGGCGGATACAACCGCACCGGTTCCCGTTCTCCGATGCAGTGGGATGACAGCACCAACGCAGGATTCTCCAGCGCACCGGCCAGTGACCTCTACATCACCATGGACCCGGGCAAAGACCGTCCGACCGCCAAAGCACAGATGGCCGATCCGGATTCCCTGTACCACGAAGTTAAAAAACTCATCGAGATCCGCCAGAGCAGCAAAGCACTCTTAAGCCGCGGAACCATCGAGTTCGTTTATGCAGAGAAAAACCAGTATCCGCTGGCATACGTCCGTGAGGCTGAGGGTGAAAAAGTCCTCGTTATCATCAACCCATCCGACAAAGAGCAGTCCTTCCCATACAGTGCAGAGCTGAAGGATGCCCTCTACACGATCGGAGGAAAAGCAGAATCCAAAGACGGAACCATCACCATCCCGGCACAGTCCGCAGGATTCTATCATATCTGATCGAAAATAAAAATGACAGGGAGATCCAATCGAATTTTTTCGGAGGATCTCCCTGTTTTTAAATATGATACACTCTCAGCTCATGCAATGCCCTGGTCGCTGCAATATACTGCGCCTGCATCATTATCTCCCGTTTCTCGTCCTTCGGGAAAATAGAGAACACCTGATCAAACTCCAGCCCTTTCGCCAGATAAAATGTGGTAACCGTCAGTCCTTTCTTAAAACTGGAGCTGTCACGGTTCAGCCAAGAAAGCCGCTTTTCACAGTCAAAATCTTTTTCTGCCAGAATCTCCCGCAAAATCAAATAAGCCCGTTCCGCCGTCTTCTCATCCGGTACAATCACCGCCGCCGTCTCATACGTTTTCTCATCTGGAAACAGCGTATCCACTGCCTCCCGCAGAGCCGCCTCAAGATCCGTGACATCCCGTTCCAACACCGGCATTCCGTGCCGTTCAAACAGCTCCAGATCCGTCACGCCAATGAGATTTGCCGCATACGACGCAATTTCCACCGTATTCCGATAACTCTTCCGCATCTCAATCCGCCGCAGATCCTTCCCGAAAATCCCCGGTAAAAACTGCAGTACATCCTGCTGCTGATCCGCCATCGTCTGCGCCCGGTCGCCGAGAATCGTCATCTTACAGGAAAACATCCGCCGGATAATCAGATACTGGAGCCGCGAATAATCCTGCATTTCATCAATCACCAGATGCTTAATATTCGACCGCTCCGCCTGCCGCGACAGGCGGTACTTCAGATACAGAACCGGATACACATCCTCATACCGCAGTTTCCGCTTCTCCAACGGCCGCCGCGGCAGCGTCTGATATCCCTCTTCCTTCAGAAAACGATTGTAGAGAACATAAAAATCCATCGTCTCATACATCTTCTGGAATTTTTCGATGAGCGGAATCCGCTCCTCCTCCGGCAGATCCCGGTTCAGCAGCGTCTCGATCTCGTCAATAAACGTCTCCGCCACCGCATCCATCCGCGAGAGCAGCGGAATATCCGCAAACTTGTCATAAAACAGCGTAATAATCTCCGATTCTGACTTCACAAACGACTTATACGAAACGTCTGAGAAATTCATCAGCTCGTCCTCAAGCTCCAGCGCAAATCCCTCCATCTGGTCCACAAACGCCTGCGACTGTTTTAAAGCAAACCGTTCTGCGGCTTTTGGATCCCGCATCTCCCGCTCAATCTGATCACAGCGGTCCTCACAGTCCGCCGCCGTGTCCTGTAATTTGCGGTAAGCAAAGAGATCAAAACTCATTTCCTGAATATTCTCCTCACCGAGCTCCGGCAGAATATGTGAAATATAATCCGAAAATACCCCGTTCGGCGATAAAATCAGAATATTCGAAGACTTCAGATTCTGTCTGTCATGATACAAAAGGTAGGCAATCCGATGCAGCGCCACCGATGTCTTGCCGCTTCCCGCCGCTCCCTGAATTACCAGAATCCGGTCCTTCGTATTGCGGATGATCGCATTCTGTTCCTTCTGAATTGTGCGGATAATATTCTTCAGCTGTACCTCGCCGTTGCTGCCAAGCTCCGCCTTTAAAATATCATCATCAATTTTCACATCACTCTCAAATCCGTAAATCATCTTTCCATCCCGGATCTTATACTGCCACTTGGAACAGATTTCCCCTGTCATCTCGCCGCCCGGCGCCAGATAGGAAGCCGGCCCGCGGTCAAAATCGTAGAAAAGACCGCTGACCGGGCTTCTCCAGTCGTAAATCAGCGGCAGCTCGCCCGGCCGCTCCGCAAAATTGCCGATGCCGATATAGAAAATTTCCGGCTCATCATCCCCGTCATAGCAGAAATCCACACGCCCGAAGAACGGAGAATCCAGCATTTTCCGGAAGCGGCTCCGCAGAAGAAGCTGCTCCTGATTCGCATTCACCTGATGCAGCAGCGCCTGCTGATTGTCGTAATCCTCATATCCGTACTGGTCCATCTCGGTATAGTTCTGCCAGTAATAATCGTGCATATTTTCAATCTCTTTCTGTCCGTCCAGCAGAGACTGGCTGATCTCGGCAAGACGCGCCTGCAGCTTTTCCAGCACAAAAGAAAGATATTCCTGTCCGTTTTTCTGGTCTGTCATAAAAGGAAACCTCCTCTTAAAAATATAATGTCGAGTGCCGGAAAACCCGGCTGATCTTATCAGTATAGCAGACAGGCACGTTTCCTGCAATTCAAACATAAAATAAAGAAAAATCCCCTTTGAGGTGCCGCTTTTCTTGGAACCCTTTTTAAAACCACTGTCTGCACAGGAAGAAAAAAGCTGTCTGGATGCGTATCAGAGGGGCGATACAAAAGCCAGAGACATTCTGGTCGAGCGGAATCTGCGCCTGGTCGCGCACGTTGTGAAAAAGTATCAGGGCCTGCCCGATGATCTCGACGATCTGATTTCCATTGGAACGATCGGCCTCATCAAGGCGGTGATGACATATGATTCGAAAAAAGGAAACCGGCTGGCCGCATACGCCGCCCGCTGTATTGATAATGAGCTGCTGATGTATCTTCGGAGCAAAAAGAAAACGGCACGGGAGATTTCCCTCTACGAGCCGATCGGAACCGACAAGGAGGGAAATGAGATCCATCTGCTCGACATCGTGGAGGGCGGCGGGGAGGATATCGCGGAACAGTACAACCGGAAAGAGGACGCGGTGCGGCTGTACTGTTATCTGGATTCGGAATTAAAAGAGCAGGAAAAACAGGTGCTTCTTCTCCGGTACGGCCTTGGCGGAAAAGCAGAATACACACAGAAACAGGTCGCTGCCCGGCTCGGCATCAGCCGTTCGTACGTGTCGCGGATCGAGAAGAATGCAATTGAAAAGTTGCGGTTACGGTTTGCCGCTTCGTAAATGCTTGACATTTCAAACGGACTGCTTCTATAATAAAGGGTAAGGAAATCAGGTGCAGAAAAGGTTTCCTTATCCTTACTTTTTCGAACAAAAATCAAAGATAATATCTTCCCGGTGTTCTTGCCGGACATTTTCCCAAAATGAAAAATAAATAGGAACTATACGACCTGCTACTGAAAGAAAAGGAGGTTTTCTTTGTATTGCAGTGTATTATCAGCCACCGTCTCGGGCATGGAGATGATTCCGGTGCAGGTGGAGGCGGATGTCAGTGACGGCATGCCGCAGTTTACGATGGTCGGCTACGTGAGTGCCCAGGTAAAGGAGGCGCAGGACCGCGTGCGGACAGCCCTCAAAAACATGGGAATTTCCCTGCCGCCGAAACGAATTACGATTAATTTATCCCCGGCGGACGTCCGAAAAGAAGGATCGCGTTTCGATCTTCCGATTGCAGCGGGCGTTCTGATGACGCTCGGCCGGATTCCGCCCGGGTCACTCCGGAAAACGATGGTGCTCGGCGAACTCGGCCTTGACGGCCATGTGCAGGAGATCAGCGGTGTATTTCCGGCAGCGGCGAAGGCGCGGGAGCTTGGATGCACAACGCTTCTTGTTCCGGCCGGAAATGCCGCGGAAGGGGGTCTGGTCGGCGGGCTTCACGTCGTTGGAATCCAGAATTTACAGGAGCTTTTGAACTACTGCTGTGAAGGGAAAATGCCGTCGCTTCCGTCTATAGAAAATCAAAAGAAGGAGGACGGAAAAGAGCCGGACTTTTCCGAAGTGCAGGGCCAGACGGCGGCGCGGCGGGCGGCGCTCATCGCTGCGGCCGGATTTCACAATCTGCTGATGCTGGGGCCGCCGGGCAGCGGAAAATCCATGATCGCAAGGCGGATTCCGACGATCATGCCTCCGATGTCTGAGGAGGAGCAGATGGAAGTAACGCGGATCTACAGCATCGCCGGAATGCTTGCCAAAGGAGAGGGTGTCCGCCGGGAGCGGCCCTTCCGTGCTCCGCATCACACGATATCGCCGCAGGCTCTTGCAGGCGGCGGAAAACAGCCGTCCCCGGGCGAAATTACGCTGGCACACCGCGGCGTTCTCTTCCTTGATGAACTCCCGGAGATGACGCGCACAACCATTGAGATCCTGCGCCAGCCGCTCGAGGAGCACCGGATTGTGATTTCCCGTGTCAGCGGAAACTATGTGTTCCCGGCGTCATTTCTGATGGTGGCGGCAATGAACCCCTGCCCCTGCGGCTTTTACCCCGACTTATCGCGCTGTACCTGCGCACCCGGCGACATCAGCCGGTATCTCTCGAGAGTCAGCCAGCCGTTCCTCGACCGCATGGATCTCTGCGTGCAGGTGGAAGCACTTTCCTACGAGGATCTGCACGGCGAGGGGCGGTGCGAATCCTCGGCCAAGATGCGGGAAAAAGCGACGGCAGCGGCGGAAATTCAGGCGGCGCGCTACCGGCAGGAGTCGATTCATTTCAATAGCGAACTGAAAGCAGGCCAGATCGAGAAATACTGTATTCTGGAAAAGGCAGCGGAAGAGCTTTTAGAGGATGCCTTCCGCCGCCTGCGCCTCAGCGCGCGTTCCTACCACGGGATTATCCGCACCGCGCGGACAATTGCGGATCTGGACGGGGCGGTCAAAATCGGCGTGCCGCATATCAGCGAGGCGATCTGCTTTCGGAGCGCCGACAAAAGTATATGGAGGATCTGACGTATGGCGATGGAAATCTTTACAGTCGGCCGCGGGCAGGAGGGCTATCCGGAGCGGCTTATGCCGTTCGCGGACATGCCGTCCCGCCTTTTCGTGCGGGGCGCGCTGCCGGCGGATGAGCAGAAAACAGCGGCGATTGTGGGCGCGCGGATATGTACGGCGTACGGAAAGAGCCAGGCGGCCTTTTTCGCGCAGGTGCTGGCGGCAAACGGCGTGGCGGTGATCAGCGGACTGGCGTGCGGAATCGACGCGGCGGCGCACGAGGGGGCACTGCGTGGAAAGGGAAAGACGTTTGCCGTGCTTGGCTGCGGCGTGGATATCTGCTATCCGAAACAGAATTACCCGCTGATGCGGCGGATGCTGGAAAACGGAGGCGGTGTCTTAAGCGAATTTCCGCCGGGCGCAGAGCCGCTTCCGTGGCATTTCCCGATCCGCAACCGCGTGATCAGTGCGCTGGCAGATGTCGTTCTGGTAATTGAGGCAAAAGAGAAGAGCGGCTCGCTCATTACGGCGGACTACGCGCTGGAGCAGGGAAAAACGGTATTTGCCCTGCCCGGACGGACAACGGATGCGACAAGCCGCGGCTGCAACCGCCTGATCGCGCAGGGAGCGGAAATTGCGATTTCACCCGAAACGATTCTCGAGGAGCTGGGCGTGAAAAAGGCCGGGACAAAAAGAGCCGCACCGCGTCCGCGCTATGGAAAAGAGGCGGAAATGGTTCTGAAAACACTCGCGGCAGAACCGCAGAATCTTGCACAGCTTGCCGGCAGCACCGGAATCCCGCTGCAGGAGCTGACCGGCATTCTGCTGGCACTCGAAATTGACGGCGTTATTGCGGAAAATCCGCCGGGCGTGTACATGGCGTTATCGTAAAAGGGACGAGGAAAAGAAAGGTTTTGTGATATTCCGCCCGGTGCACAATTATAATAGAAGAAAAAGAAAAAAGGGGGCTCTTCTGCGCCGCGTGCATGTCTGAAAAAGGAAAAAGAAAAGAAAAAAATCAGGAAAAATCGTTAAAAAATAGAAAAAATCCTGTTATTTTGTCGGGAAACATCGAAAAATGGTACATTTTAAAAATGGAAAACACTTGCAAGAAAAAACTTTTTGGTGTATAGTCAGTGGAAGTTACGACTAATTTAGGAATTATTCTGGAATTTGTAATGATGCAGAACTATGCGATATGAAAAACGCAATATAGATCTGGACAGTTATAAAAATATGTATTCAGGAGGCATCAGAGGTGGCAAAATATCTTGTAATAGTGGAATCACCGGCAAAAGTCAAGACGGTGAAAAAGTATCTCGGGGCAAATTACGAAGTTGCAGCATCTATGGGCCATGTGCGCGATCTGCCGAAAAGCCGGCTTGGAATTGATGTAGAACATGACTTTGAACCAAAATATATCACCATCCGCGGAAAAGGAGAGCTTCTGGCATCTCTTCGAAAAGCCGCAAAAAAAGCAGATAAAGTTTATCTCGCAACTGACCCTGACCGCGAGGGAGAGGCAATTTCCTGGCATCTGTCGATTGCGCTGAATCTCGATGAGAACAAGATGCGCCGCATCACCTTCAACGAGATCACAAAATCAGCAGTCAAAGCGTCGATCAAACAGGCACGCGACATCGATATGAACCTGGTGGACGAGCAGCAGGCGCGCCGCTGCCTCGACCGTATGGTAGGTTATGAAATCAGTCCATTGTTATGGAAGAAAATCAAACGCGGACTTTCCGCCGGCCGTGTGCAGTCCGTTGCACTGCGCATCATCGGCGACCGCGAGGATGAGATCAATGCGTTCATTCCGAAAGAATACTGGACACTGGAAGCAGATCTGAAAATTCCGGGCGAGAAGAAACCGCTCGTCGCAAAATTCCACGGAAAAGGCAGTGAAAAGATGGCGGTCGAGACGAAAGAGCAGCTCGATGAAATCTTAAAGGGACTGGAAAATGAGACCTTTACCGTATCCGAAGTGAAAAAAGGAGAGCGTTCCAAGAAAGCGCCGCTTCCGTTCACCACGAGTACCCTGCAGCAGGAAGCATCGAAGGTGCTGAACTTCTCCACGCAGAAGACGATGCGTCTGGCGCAGCAGCTCTACGAGGGCGTGGAAGTAAAGGGAAAGGGAACGATCGCTCTGATTTCCTATCTGCGTACCGATTCTACACGAATCAGCGAGGAGGCCGATGCGGCAGCACGTTCCTTTATCCAGGAGCAGTACGGCACAAAATATACCGCAAGCGGGGACACGACGGAGAATAAAAACAGCAAGGCACAGGATGCGCACGAGGCCATCCGTCCGACCGATGTGACGAATACACCGGTAATGGTAAAAGAATCCCTGCCAAGAGATCTGTTCCGCCTGTATCAGCTGATCTGGAAACGCTTTGTGGCAAGCCGCATGCAGCCAGCCGTCTATGAGACAATTTCCGCACGGATCAATGCAGGAGAGTATCTCTTTACAGCAGCTTCCTCCCGTCTGGCATTTGATGGTTTCATGTCCGTTTACACCGATCCGGATGAGGAAAAGAAAGAGAAAAACGCCGCTGTCCGGAGCCTGGAGGCAGGAACGGAGCTGGCACTGGAAAAGATGGATCCGCAGCAGCACTTCACACAGCCGCCGGCACACTACACCGAGGCATCCCTTGTCAAAACACTTGAGGAACTCGGTATCGGCCGTCCAAGTACGTATGCGCCGACCATCACAACGATCATCAACCGCCGTTACGTGGCAAAGGAGAACAAGAACCTTTACATGACAGAGCTCGGCGAGGTGGTCAACAACATGATGAAAGAGGCATTCCCGAGCATCGTGGATGTCAACTTTACGGCAACGATGGAAGCTTTGCTCGACAGGGTTGGAGATGGAAGTGTTCCGTGGAAGACAGTAGTCGAGAACTTCTGGCCGGATCTCTATGAGGCGGTCACAGAGGCAGAAAAGAACCTCGAAGAAGTTAAGGTAGAGGATGAGGTGACAGATGTCATCTGCGAGAACTGCGGCCGCAACATGGTGGTCAAATACGGCCCGCACGGAAAATTCCTCGCCTGCCCGGGATTCCCGGACTGCAAGAACACGAAGCCGTATCTGGAAAAGATCGGTGTTCCGTGTCCGAAGTGCGGAAAAGAAGTGATCCTGCGCAAGACGAAAAAAGGACGGAAATATTATGGATGCGAAAACAATCCGGAATGCGATTTCATGTCCTGGCAGAAACCGTCTGCCAAGAAATGCCCGCAGTGCGGCGGCTATATGCTGGAAAAAGGCAATAAGCTGGTCTGCGCGGACGAGCAGTGCGGCTATGTAGAAGCACGCGAAAAGAAAGACGAAGACTGAGAATGACAAAGCGGTCTGTACTGGTGAAAAACTGGTGCAGGCCGTTTTTTTGCTTATCGCGGCGGAAAAACAGGAAGATCCGAAAAAATTTAGCATGAATTTTTATAAAATTTATAGTTTTCTGAAAAATATATTGATTTCCGGAAAACTACATGATAGAATGAGCTTAGTTTTAAGGGTTGTCTGAAAAAGGCATCAGTGTGCATTTTTTTCGGCGGATACGCCAAAAAATGCAGAAAATAAAGAAAGGAGAAGAACATGAGCGTACAACTGCTGGATAAAACCAGAAAAATCAACAAACTGCTTCATAACAATCACTCCACGAAGGTCGTGTTCAACGATATCTGTGAAGTCCTGATGGAAACGTTAAGTTCCAATATCCTGGTGATCAGTAAAAAAGGAAAAGTGCTGGGCATCAGCCTTTGCCCGGGCGTGGAAGAAATTACGGAGCTGATCGAGGATAAGGTGGGCGGTTATGTCGATGCCGCATTAAACGAGCGTCTCCTCGGCGTACTCTCCACAAAAGAGAACGTCAATTTACAGACCCTCGGCTTTGAGCGGCCTGGTGTAGAGCGCTACACCGCAATTATCTGCCCGATCGAGATCGCCGGAGAACGCCTTGGTACCGTATTTATGTACCGCTGCACCCCGCAGTACGATATCGACGATATCATCGTCAGTGAGTACGGCACAACCGTTGTCGGACTGGAAATGATGCGTTCCGTCAACGAGGAAAATGTGGAGGAAAACCGCAAGGTTCAGGTGGTTAAATCCGCATTCAACACGCTGTCCTTCTCCGAACTGGAAGCCATCATCCATATCTTTGATGAACTGAACGGGGATGAGGGCATTCTGGTTGCAAGCAAAATTGCAGACCGCGTCGGCATCACAAGATCCGTCATCGTAAATGCCCTCCGCAAATTCGAGAGCGCAGGCGTCATCGAGTCCCGTTCCAGCGGTATGAAGGGAACGTATATCAAGGTATTAAATGATTATATCTTTGATGAACTCGACGAGATCAAAGCAAGAAAGAACCTGAAAGGAAAGGGCGATGCCCATCCGGACGAGGCGAAAAAATAAAAAAGTGGAATGTAGAAAAGAATCGGAGCCGTTTAAGAATGGCGCCGTTTCTTTTTGTGCAAAAAGCATTCGGGGAGCGGAAAAAAATGGTATCATTCCCGTTTTTAGGAATAAACTATAATTAGATTCTAAAGAGAGTATAAAATATGAAAAAATTGCCAAAATAAGAAAAAACGAGGAAATAAGAGAAATTAAGAGTTATTACGAGAGAAAAAAAGAGAATTACAAAATTCATGCATTTGCGAAATGAGGTGGAAAACACTATAGTAAGAACCATCAAGTAGCACTCGAATGAACTGAGTGCTAATAAATAAAACTGAATGAAATCTTGAAGGAGGAAACATAAATGAAGTTAGTACCTTTAGGTGACAGAGTTGTATTAAAAGAGTTAAAAGCAGAGGAAACCACAAAATCCGGTATCGTACTTCCGGGACAGGCACAGGAGAAACCGCAGCAGGCTGAGGTTATCGCAGTAGGACCTGGAAAAGTAGAAGACGGCAAAGAAGTAAAAATGGAAGTTGCAGTCGGAGATCAGGTAATCTATTCCAAATATGCAGGAACCAACGTCAAACTGGAAGATGAAGAGTACATCATCGTAAAACAGGATGACATTCTGGCAGTTGTAAAATAAAGAATAATCAAGTAAAAATCAGGAGGCATGACAATCATGGCAAAAGAGATTAAATATGGAGCAGAGGCAAGAAACGCTCTTCAGAATGGTGTAAACCAGCTTGCAGATACCGTACGTGTAACCCTTGGACCGAAAGGAAGAAACGTTGTTCTGGACAAACAGTACGGCGCTCCGCTCATCACAAACGATGGTGTTACGATTGCAAAAGAGATCGAGCTGGCAGACGGCTTTGAAAACATGGGCGCACAGCTCATCAAAGAAGTTGCTGCAAAGACCAACGACGTAGCAGGTGATGGTACCACAACCGCAACCGTTCTGGCACAGGCTATGGTAAACGAAGGAATGAAAAACCTGGCAGCAGGTGCGAACCCGATCGTTCTTCGTAAGGGAATGAAGAAAGCAACCGATAAAGCTGTTCAGATCCTTGCAGAGATGAGCCAGCCGGTAGCAGGCAAAGAGCAGATTGCAAAAGTTGCAGCTGTTTCTTCCGGAAGCGAAGAAGTAGGCCAGATGGTAGCTGACGCTATGGAAAAAGTTTCCAAAGACGGCGTTATCACCATCGAGGAGTCCAAGACCATGCAGAACGAGCTGGAGCTGGTAGAAGGTATGCAGTTCGACCGTGGATATATCTCCGCTTACATGTGCACCGATATGGAGAAAATGGAAGCCGTTCTCGACAATCCATATATCCTGATTACCGATAAGAAACTGTCCAACATTCAGGAAGTTCTTCCGCTGCTGGAGCAGATCGTACAGAGCGGCGCAAGACTGCTGATCATCGCTGAGGACGTAGAGGGCGAGGCTCTCCAGACACTCGTGATCAACAAACTGCGCGGAACCTTCAACGTAGTAGCTGTCAAAGCACCGGGATACGGCGACAGAAGAAAAGCAATGCTCGAGGATATCGCAATCCTGACCGGCGGCCAGGTGATCTCCGAGGAAGTTGGTCTGGAATTAAAAGACGCTACTCTGGAAATGCTCGGACGTGCAAAATCTGTTAAAGTTCAGAAAGAGAACACCGTTATCGTTGACGGCGCCGGCGCAAAAGATGCCATCGCAGCAAGAATCGGCCAGATCAGATCCCAGATCGAGGAGACCACTTCTGAGTTCGATAAAGAGAAACTGCAGGAGAGACTGGCAAAAATGGCAGGCGGCGTAGCTGTTATCCGTGTAGGTGCAGCAACCGAGACCGAGATGAAAGAAGAAAAACTCCGTATGGAGGATGCTTTAAATGCAACGAGAGCAGCCGTAGAAGAGGGTATCATCGCAGGCGGCGGTTCTGCATACATTCATGTAACAACACAGCTTGCAGAGCTGATTGACAGCCTGGACGGCGACGAGAAGATCGGTGCAAGAATCGTACAGAAAGCACTCGAGGCTCCTCTGTTCCACATCGTAACAAACGCAGGTCTGGAAGGCGCTGTTGTGATCAACAAAGTAAAAGAGTCCAAAGTAGGTGTTGGATTTGATGCATACAACGAAGAGTATGTAGACATGATCCAGGCTGGTATCCTTGATCCGGTTAAGGTTACCAGAAGCGCACTGCAGAACGCTACCAGCGTTTCCGCAACCCTGCTGACCACCGAGTCCGTAGTTTCCACCATCAAAGAGCCGGCTCCGGCTATGCCGGCAGGCGCAGACGGCGGAATGGGAATGATGTAATTTCCGGGATAAAAATGTCTGGTAAAACAAAATAAGAAAACCGGCTGGCAAAGACCGTAGCGGAACATGGGTTCCGAAGTCCTGTCTTTGCCGGCCGGTTTTTTAGTGGAAAGTTTTTCTTCCATTTCGCATGGCTCTGAATCGTTACAAAAAATTTCAGAAAGTTTTCATGCTTTCGCCGGGCGGCGTATATGGACGCTTCCGGCGTTTTATGCTATACTAATTTGTAGGATGTTGGGGGAAATACAACAAAGGAGAAGAAACACACATGGCAAGTCGTTATGAATCCGACATGACAAGGAAGGAGAAGATGCAGCTCGAAAAAGAGAAGCTGTCGAAAATGAATTTTAAAGAGAAACTGGCCTATATCTGGGAATACTACAAGGCTGTCATTTTCGGCATCATCGCTGTTATCTTCATCATCGGCACGATTGTGAATATCCATGAAAATGCGAAGTATTATGACCTCGTGAGCATTGCCGTAGTGGATTACGCAGGACTGCAGGATGTAAGTCCGATCGAGGAGGACCTAAAAGAAGCGCTCGGAACCGGAGATAAGTACGAAAAGGTAAGCATCGATACGAGCTACAGCTTCGGTGAAAACCTGGAAAACGCGGATTACAACACGCTGATGAAATTCACAGCCGTGATTGCCGCACAGAGCATGGATGTTCTGATCTGTTCACAGGCCGTGTACGACAACTACAGCAAAGACGATTATTTTCTGGATCTGTCCACACTGTTTGACGAAGCGACGTGTGAGAAGTACGGGATAAAGGCGGGAGATACCTGCCTCGATATTTCCAAGCTGAAGAAATACCAGGATATGGGCCTTACGTACTATGAGCCGTGTTACCTGACCGTTGTGGTCAACTCCAAGAACACGGACAATGCAGCAAAACTGATCGAATATCTTGAGGAGGATGGAGTAAATGAGTGATCTGTACACAGAAGTGCTGGTGAAAAAACAGCAGACAGGAAAAGACAAGGCGATCAAAGGAGTTCTGATCTTCTTTACCGTTCTTTTTGCAGCCGCAGGAATTATGATGAATCCGCTGATTCTGCTTCTTGCGCTGGTACTTGGAATCGTAGACTATATTTTTATCCCGAAGCTTTCGGTAGAGTTTGAGTATCTGTACGTCAACGGCGAGCTCGACATCGACCGTATCTATTCGCAGTCAAGAAGAAAAAGAGCCGCAAGCTATGAGCTTTCCAACATGGAAATCCTGGCTCCGTACCAGTCCCATCAGCTCGATTCCTACAAAAACAATCAGAGCATCAAACGTTACAACTATTCCTCCGGAATCGAAGGACAGGGCCACAAACCGTATGCATTTGTGATCTCCAAGGACAACACAATGCAGATGGTGATCTTCGAACCGGATGAAGTGATGTTAAAAGATATCCGCAACCGCGCACCAAGAAAAGTATTTATGGATTGACAGCTTTTTTGTTTTGTGTTAAATTAGGTGATAAATCAAAAAGACTTAAGAAGAAAGGAAGATAAGAAAATGGGTACAATTATTGGTGATGGTATTACCTTCGATGATGTGCTTCTGGTTCCGCAGTATTCTGAAGTAACCCCAAACATGGTAGATCTGACTACGCATCTGACCAAGAAGATCAAGCTGAACATCCCGATGATGAGCGCCGGCATGGATACGGTTACAGAACACCGTATGGCAATTGCCATGGCACGTCAGGGAGGAATCGGTATTATCCACAAGAATATGTCGATTGAGCAGCAGGCAGAAGAAGTAGACAAAGTAAAACGTTCTGAGAACGGTGTTATCACCGATCCGTTCTATCTGTCTCCGGAGCACACCCTGGAAGATGCCAATAATCTGATGGCAAAATTCCGTATTTCCGGTGTCCCGATTACCGAGAACGGAAAACTGGTTGGTATTATTACAAACCGTGATCTGAAGTTTGAAACTGATTTCACCAAGAAAATCAAAGAGTCCATGACCAGCGAAAACCTGATCACTGCAAAAGTAGGCGTTACGCTGGACGAGGCAAAAGCAATCCTTGCAAAATCCAGAAAAGAAAAACTTCCGATTGTCGATGACGATTTCAACCTCAAAGGTCTGATCACCATCAAAGATATCGAGAAAACCATCAAGTACCCATTGTCCGCCAAGGATGAGCAGGGACGTCTGCTCTGCGGTGCCGCAGTCGGCATCACGGCAAACGTGCTCGATCGTGTCGATGCGCTGGTAAAAGCACACGTAGACGTGATCGTCATCGACTCCGCTCACGGACATTCCGCAAATATCTTCAAAACACTTCGTCTCATCAAAGAGCATTATCCGGATCTGCAGGTAATCGCCGGAAACGTGGCAACCGCAGAGGCAACAAGAGACCTGATCGCAGCCGGAGCAGACGCTGTTAAAGTCGGTATCGGACCTGGTTCTATCTGTACGACCCGTGTCGTTGCAGGTATCGGTGTACCGCAGGTCACAGCCGTTATGGACTGCTATGAGGAAGCAAAGAAGACCGGAACTCCGATCATCGCCGACGGCGGTATCAAGTACTCCGGAGACATGACAAAGGCTATCGCAGCCGGTGCCAATGTCTGCATGATGGGAAGCATCTTCGCAGGATGCGATGAGAGCCCGGGAGATTTCGAACTGTTCCAGGGAAGAAAATACAAAGTATACCGTGGAATGGGATCCATTGCAGCTATGGAGAACGGAAGTAAAGACCGTTACTTCCAGACCGGCGCCAAGAAACTGGTTCCGGAAGGTGTGGAAGGCCGTGTAGCATACAAAGGCCTCGTAGAGGACACTGTATTCCAGCTGATCGGCGGACTTCGTTCCGGTATGGGCTACTGCGGAGCGAAAGATGTTGAGACCTTAAAGGAGACCGGAAAATTTGTGAAGATTTCCGCAGCATCCTTAAAAGAGTCCCATCCGCATGATATCCACATCACCAAAGAGGCTCCGAACTACAGCGTGGACGATAAATAAGAATAAAAAGTCGCAAAAGGCAGAAGGGGGAAAGGGCAGAAACTTTTCAGCTTCTGCCTTTTCAAATGAGGGAGCGCTTATTTGCAGCGGGGAGAGAACATATGGCACAGAAGAGACGGGGAAAAACGACAAGAAAACAGAGGCAGCGCCAGCTTCACCGCAGAATGTTTCTGACGGGAGTTTTGGTGGTGCTGATCTGCGTCGGCATTTACAGCGGCATCCGCCGTGTGGCAAAAACGGCAAGTGATATCACGGCCGTTGACTATTCCGGTTCTGATTATGAGGACAACGATATCACCGACTGGACCGGCGCTCCGCCGATTGATGTGGAGCTTCTGACGCCGAACAGCTGGTCCAGACCGCAGACGAGGCTGAAAAAGGTGGACGGCATCGTTATTCACTACACGGCAAACCCGGGAAGCACGGCGATGCAGAACCGTGATTACTTTGAAAACCTGCCTGAGACGCAGGAGGCGCAGGCCAGCAGCCATTTCGTCGTCGGCATCGAGGGAGAAGTCGTTCAGTGTATCCCGACGAGTGAATGGTCGTATGCATCGAACCAGCGTAATTTCGATACGATCTCGATTGAATGCTGCCACCCGGATGACAGCGGTGAATTTACCGATGAGACATACAATTCTGTGGTCCAGCTCGCCGGTTTCTTATGCAAGCGGTTCAATCTGACTTCGGACGATGTGATCCGTCACTATGATGTAACCGAAAAGCTCTGCCCTCTGTACTACGTGGAGCATGAGGATGCCTGGATTCAGATGAAGGCAGATATTCAGGCATATGCGGATTCACTTTCCTAAGAGCTGTTTTTAAGAAAAATGAAAAAATCCCCGTTGGGAAAATCAGTTTCAGGAGAAATGATTTTTCCAACGGGGATTTTTCTGTTATCCAATATTTTTAGTAATAGTAACGCCGTCTGCGCCGCTTTCTTTTTTTCGTATTTCCGCCGAGTGCAATCCAGCAGAACAGCCGTACAAACGTGATGCCGAAGAGAACGCCGATGCTGTCGATGCCGACGTCCTTTACGGACGGGCCGCGGTTTGCCACCATGGTCTGGTGGAACTCATCGCTCGCGGCAAAGGCGACACAGAGGATGCCGGCAAGAAATGTGAGCGCGAAGCCGCGCAGGCCGTAGACGTAGAGCGGAAGCGAAACACAGATTGCAAGCAGACAGTACTCTGTCATATGAGCCAGCTTCCGCACCGGGTACTGATACTCGTCAGCCAGTTCCTGGATCTTCTCATCATCCCATCCGCGGTCCATGACGTGGTCGATCGTGATGAAAATGCCGCGCGCCACTTTTTCACTGAGCTGTGAGGATTCCGTTCCGTTCTGGGAAGAGAAGGAGAAAATCAGCGACATCATCAGAATCGCCGGGATGAAGGAAAACGGTTTTAACAATGCAATTACAATTCGATTCATAAAATACCTCCAGTAAAACAAAGCAGGTCAGATCGGAAACTTTTTATGCGGTATGCTCGCGGATTCCGGCAATCGCAGAAAAGATCAGGAATGCCAGCAGGTTCACGATTACGACCGTCGCTCCGGCAGGGGAGGACAGGAAAAACGAGAGGGACATGCCAAGAAGGAAGCACACCACGGAGAGAACCGCGGAGCAGATCACCACGCCCTGGAAGGTATGGCAGAGACGCATCGAGGTCAGTGCCGGGAAAATCAGCAGGCTGGAGATCAGAAGCGCGCCCATCATGCGCATGCCGAGGACGGTGGTGATAGCGGTTAAGAATGCCAGCAGCATGTTGTAAACCTCTGCGCGGACACCGGTTGCTTTGGCAAATGTCTCGTCGAAAGTGACGGCAAAAATACGGTTGTAATACAGGACGAACAGGATCAGCACGACGATGGAGAGCACTACGGAGAGAACAACGTCCTCATCACTCATCGCAAGGATGCTTCCGAACATGTAGTTGTTGACATCGGTGTTCATGCCGCTCGACCACGAAACCGTGATGACACCGATCGCAAGCGCAGAGCTTGAAATCAGGCCGATGGCGGCGTCGCCTTTGATCTTGCTGGATTCGTTCATGCGGAGCAGTAGAAAGGCGGCAAGCACGACGACAGGGATTGTGAAGGCAAGCGGAGCAAAACCGAGTGCCGTTGCAATCGCAAGAGAGCCGAATCCGACATGGGAGAGGCCGTCGCCGATCATGGAGTAGCGCTTTAACACGAGGCTGACGCCAAGCAGTGCGGCGCACAACGAGACGAGAATACCGACCACAAGGGCACGCTGCATAAACGGATAAGAAAGCATTTTCAGCAGATTCGAAATCATAAGTCGGCACCTCCTAAAAACTGTTTTCCAGCCTCGGTTTTCAGATACTCGTTCGTCGGACCGAAGAAGACCTGCTTCTGGTCGAGCTGGAGAATGTGCGTTGCGTCCGGCAGAATATTGCGAATATCGTGGGAAACCATGATGATCGTAACGTTCTGCTCGCGGTTGATGCGGCGGATGAGCTGGTACATTTCGTTTGTCATGACCGGGTCAAGGCCAGTGACCGGCTCGTCGAGGAGCAGCAGTTTCTTTGTGGCGCAAAGCGCACGAGCGAGAAGCACACGCTGCTGCTGGCCGCCGGAGAGATCACGGTAGCATCGTTTCTTTAATGGAAGGAGGTCGAGAAGCTCCATATTGCGGAGCGCGTCCTCTTTGTCTGCCTTTGTGTAAAACGGCGGGAAATGCGGGTGGTTCTGCCGGCCGGACAGCACGACTTCCCAGACGCTCGCCGGGAAATCCTTTTGTGCGGCGGTCTGCTGCGGCAGATAGCCGATCTCGCTTGGATGAAGCCCGTCGCCGGTTGTGATCGAGCCGGTGGACGGATTTTTTAAGTGAAGCAGTCCCTTGATCAGAGTACTTTTTCCGGAACCGTTCTCGCCCACAATACAGAGGTAGGAGCCGGCTTCCAGGGCAAAGTTGACATCGGTCAGGACCGGGATGCCCTCGTAGGAGAAGGTGACATCACTGCAGGTAAGTAGAGCCATTTAGTTTAAAGCCTCCTTTAATGCGGAAACGTTCTGTTCCATGAGGGAGAGATACGTAGCGCCGCTTTCGAAATCATCTTTGGATACATTGTGACAGGAATGAAGCAGCAGCTTTTTCGCGCCGGTCGCCTCACAGATGGAGTCCGTCATTTGTTCATTGGACAGCTCGGTGTGGAAAACGACGGGAATCTGTTCTTCCTTGATTTTATCAATTAAAAAAGAAAGGGTTTTGGCACTTGCCTCGGATTCCGAGGAGCAGCCGGGAAACGCCGCGTAGTAGTCGAGGCCGTAGGTGTCCGCAAAGTAGCGGAACGGGAAACGGTCGCCGAAAACAATGGTATGGCGGCTTGCAATTGCGGTGACATCGGAAAATTCCTCATCGAGGGAGGCAAGCGAAGCAAGATACGAGGCGGTGTTTGCCTGGTATTCATCCGCATGCTCTGGGTCGAGGCGGCAGAGGGAATCGCAGAGTTTCTGGACAATCCGCATCGCATTTTTCGGCGAGGTCCAGACGTGCTCGTCCTGTTCGCCGTGGGATTCGTGCGCATGATCATGGGAAGATTCGTCGTGTGTATCCTCGTCCTCATGGTCGTGTACATCCTCGTGATCTGCATCTTCGTCCTCATGGTCGTGCGCATCCTCGTCCTCATGATCGTGTGCGTGGCCGTGGGTCTCCATTCCCTCGACGGTTTCCTCGGCAACGGTGTCAACGCAGTCCATCAGCGTCACTACCTCTTTGTTCGAGGTATCGACAGAATCAAGGATTGTCTCGACCCAGGCATCGGAATCGCCGCCGACGTAGACGAAGAGATCACATTCGGAAACCGTAATCATATCGCCCGGTGTCGGTTCAAACGAGTGACTTTCCGCACCCGGGGAAAGCAGCATGTGGAGATCGAGATGATCGCCGCCGATGGCGCGCAGAAAATCATACTGCGGAAAAATCGTAGCCACGGCGGAGAGTTTCGTGTTCTCCTGGGAATCCGCCGTCTCTTTTGAGGATCCCGCACAGCCCGTCAGAAGAAGGAGGGCAGGAAGGAGGAGAAGGCGTAACGTTTTTTTTGAAAAAAATGTCATGATACTCCTTTCTGAAAGAAAACACGGAGGCATTCGAAAAAGCTCCGTATCAGACTGTTTCGTGACAAATGCCGCAGGAGTGGGAAGCGGCAGACGGGAACAAATGTCCCCGAAAAAAGATCAGTTATCATCATATAGCAGGGAGGATTCATTTGTCAAGGAAAGGAAAACCAGTTATAGAAAAGAGGGAAAAAAACTGCCTTTCCCTGTAAAAAAGAAAGGCAGTTTTGAGAAAATTTCTTGATTTTAGGATACCCTGCGGAACTGTGCCTGGTAGAGCTGGTAGTACGCGCCCTGTTTTGCCATCAGTTCGTCGTGGGTTCCCTGCTCGAAAATCTTTCCGTGGTCGATCACGAAAATCCGGTCGGCATTTTTAATAGTAGAAAGACGGTGCGCAATGATGAACGAGGTACGGCCCTTCAACAGGCTTTCGATTCCCTGCTGCACCTGAATTTCTGTCTGTGTGTCGATGCTGGACGTCGCCTCGTCGAGAATCAGAATCCGCGGATCGGACACCATCGTTCTGGCAAAGGCGAGAAGCTGGCGCTGGCCGTTGGAAAGACGGGCACCGCGCTCGCTGATCTCGGTGTCGTAGCCGTCCGGCAGTTCTATGATAAAGTCATGGGCATGCACGGCCTTTGCGGCGGCAATGATTTCTTCCTCCGTGGCATCGAGCTTTCCATACGCAATGTTGTCGCGAATCGTGCCGGAGAAGAGAAAGTTGTCCTGGGTCATAACGCCCATCTGGGCACGCAGGCTGTTGATGGAGACATCCGTCAGGCTGTAGCCGTCGACGCGGACCGTTCCAGAAGTAATATTGTAGAAACGGCTGATCAGATTGACAATGGTCGTCTTTCCAGCGCCGGTCGGGCCGACGAGTGCGATCGTCTCACCGGGAGCCGCTGTAAAGCTGACATCCTTTAAAACCAGCGTGTCCGGATCATCGGAGTAGGCAAAGCTGACGTGGTCGAACGTTACTTCTCCTTTGATCGGCGGCAGTTCTGTGACGCCAGGCTTGTCGGCAACCTCCGCCGGTGTGTCGAGGATCTCAAAGATTCGCTCCGCAGCGGAAAGGTTCGTGATCAGCTTGTTGTAAAAACCGGCCAGGTTCTGGATCGGATCCCAGAACATCGTCAGATACATCGCAAACGCCGTGAACGTACCGATCGGAACGGCATCCACGCCGAGTACGGAAATACCGATAAAATACAGAAGAAACGTTCCGATGCCCCATGTCACTTCGATCACAGCGGAAAAACCATCCGCCAGGCGGACCGCATGGATGAAGGAGTTCTGATGCTCAAGAAGAAGCCGGTCAAACTCGCCCTGCGATTCCTGCTCTGCGGTAAAGCTCTTGATGATGCGGATACCGGAGAAGTCCTCGTGGATATACGCCGTAACATTGGAAGATTTTTTTCGGAACGTCTGCCATCTCTTGTGTGCGACGATCTGAATAAAATACATGCCGATAGCGATCAGCGGCAGCACGAGAATCGCACTTAAGGAGAGCCAGATGTTTTTGATCATCATGATCGCCAGAATGGCGATGATCGTGAGAATGTTCGGAATCAGCTTTGTGACACCGTCGTTCAGCACATCCTTTAACGAGTTGACATCGCCGATGATGCGCGCCAGAATCTTTCCGGCCGGGCGGGTATCGAAAAAGCTGAAGCTTAAGGTCTGGATATGCGTGTAGAGCTCGTCACGGATTTCCAGAAGAATGTTGTTGGTAATACGCGCCATCAGAAGCATCCGCAGGCGGACACCGGCCGCGTAAACCAGGTTGATCACAACCATGAATACGCAGAGGGCAACAAGCCCGCGCCAGTCTTTCTGCGCAATATTGACGTCGATGGCGTACTCCAGGAGCAGCGGGTTCACAGTGGAAATCGCGATGGTAACGGCGAGAACCACGAGAACGACGGC
This sequence comes from Blautia sp. AF32-4BH, assembly GCF_003460565.1. NCBI lineage: Bacteria > Bacillati > Bacillota > Clostridia > Lachnospirales > Lachnospiraceae > Blautia > Blautia sp. AF32-4BH. The sequence goes on from NZ_QTVL01000001.1 coordinate 440,947, forward strand.
AACCTGGCGTTTATAATTTTTTAAGTAGGAGAAGAGGCGGCGGATGGTCGCGCTCTTTAAGACCTCTTTCTGCTCTTCATCTACTTTACTGGAATTGATAGCCATAATCGTATTGTTCCTCTCTTAACGGGTAAGTAAATACAGAAGTTGTCGGGTAACAAATTAAATTGAATTAAGCATTGGCAGGAAGTGCCTGCTCGAGGGCTGCCTTTGCTTTATGGTAATCACCGTACTGAGCCTCCCAGGTGGAGTAGTACAGGCCTTTCTGTGCCATCAGACTCTCATGCGTGCCGCGCTCGGCGATGCGTCCGTGATCGAGATACAGGATCTCATCGGCACTCTGCACCGAAGAAATGCGATGGGCAATGATGATCTTGGAAACATCTTTTTTCTCGGCGAGATGGCTCTGGATTTCGTATTCGGTCTCCATATCGAGCGCCGAGGTGGAATCATCCAGTACGAGGATCGGAGCCTGTTTTGCCAGGGCGCGTGCGATGGAAAGACGCTGCTTCTGACCGCCGGAAAGTCCCATGCCGCGCTCGCCGATGACGGTTTCGTACTGATCGGAAAGGTGGTCGACGAACTCGGAAGCACACGCAGCGGAGACGGCGTTATGTACCTCTTCGGATTTCATTGTGCTGCGGCTGCCGAGGCGGACATTCTCAGAAATCGTGTCTGAGAACAGGAAGACGTCCTGCATGACGACGGAAGAAGTATCGCGCACGGTGCGCAGCGGCAGGGTGCGGATATCGTGGCCGTCGAGACAGATGGAACCGTCGGTGACATCGTAAAAACGCTCGAGCAGATTGACGATGGTTGTTTTTCCGGAACCCGTCATACCCATGATGCCGAGTGTGTGGCCCTGCTTTAAGGTAAAGTCGATATCCTGCAGAATCGGTGTGTCATGCAGGGAGAAATCGACGTGATGGAATTCCAGGTCACCCGGAAGTTTTGAAAGCTCCACCGGATTTTCCGGTTCTGCGATCTGCGGCTCCTCTGCGAGAATTTTGTTCAGCTTCTTGTTGGAAGCAATCGCAGAAGCGAAGCAGTTGCCGAGCCAGCCGACGTTTTCGATCGGCCAGGTGATCTTGGAGGTGTACTCCATAAAGGCCGTTAAAACACCGAGCGTAATGCGTCCGTGGATGACACCGTAGCCGCCCGCGAGAAGGACGAGCACGCGCATCAGCTTCGTAAGAAACGAGATGGCGGGATCGTATTTCATCAGGACGCGCGCCTGATCCATGTTGAGATCGCAGTATTTCTGATTGTGTTTCCGGAATTTTTTGATCTCATACGGTTCCCGTGCAAAGGATTTGACGGTGCGGACACCGGCGAGATTTTCCTGTGCAACGGTATTCATGACGGCGTTTTCCTCACTGATCGCATCGTAGACACGGTCGAGTTCTTTTTCGAGGCGGATTGCGATGCCTGCGACGAAAGGAAGGATCGCCACGGAGACGAGTGTCAGCGGCAGATCCAGTTTGACCATACTGACCATTGCCATCATGATACAGATCAGGCCTTCTAAGATCAGCATGCCGGCAAAGCCGAGGATATCCCAGATCCGGTCGACGTCATCGCGCACGCGGGCGAGGAGTTCGCCGGTATTGTTTTTGTCAAAGTATTCCACCGAAAGCCGCTGGACGTGGCGGAACAGGTTGTCCCTCATCTGGCTGGCGACGCGGACGCTGCTGACATCGAATAAAAATTCTTTAATGTACTGAAACAGGGCTTTTGCGGCACCGATCAGAAGAAAGGCGGCAAGGTATTTCCAGAGCAGTTCCATTTTGTGACCGACCAGCACGTCATCCACGATGTGCAGCGTGACAAGCGGCGCGAGCATATCGAGAAAGACACTTAAGGCCATGGAACCAAAAGCGAAAACGTAGTAGTACCAGTTCTGGAGCAGGTACTTACCGATTGGATTTTTCTTCATGAATGTTAAAACCTCCTCATTGATGTCGTTTGGGTGTCTGGCAGAACATAGGCTTTCAAAAGCTCCGTAAGTGTGGGAACGGAACAACGGGAAACGAAAGCGAAGGCTGCGTTTGTATATAAAAGAAGGGAATCGATGCGGTAAGAAGACCGCGGAATCTGCCTGCCGGAAACGGAGCGAAGCCGGAAAGAACGGTTTCGTACTGTTTATAGCAATAAAAAAAGCCGCAGTATCGACGTACCGCGCCTTCTGTGCGAAATAGCAGGCATAAAGAATGCATAGAGATTTGTTATGCAGAGTTAATGCTTACAAAGAATTTCGAAAGAAGGGCAGCCACCTGGTTTGATCGCCGTACGAAGTTTATTCTGTTTTACGCTGGATGCATAAATAAGATTGATCATAAGTGGTGTTCTCCTTTCATGATTTTTTCTGCCGCATCTGATCGAACACGACAGCTTATGATTCTAAGCTACTCCTGTTTTCCGGATTTGTCAATTGTTATTTTCAAAAATTAAAAAATAAAAGCTGCAAAAGGTATGAAAATTGCGAATTTGGGTAGCTGTTTTGGGGAATATGAGATATAATATTACTGTTCAATCAGCAGTGAAACACTTGCTGTTTCGCTGCGTAAGAAAGTGATTCAGGTGTGAGCAGCCCTCCTTTTGCGCAGCAAAACTTTCAATGAGGGCTGCGAATGTTACAGTTCGCAGGTATCTGTGAACTGTAACGATATAATAAACGAGAGTATAAGCGGAAAAATCACAAGATAACATGTGAAACGAGGGGACAAAAAGATGGAAAAAATAATTGCAGGCCTGGTGCAGATGGATTCCGGGCCGGATATGAATGAAAATATGCGTATGGCCGAGCAGTATGTGCGGGAGGCGGCGGAACAGGGAGCGAAGCTGATTCTTTTCCCGGAGACCGCAGAATACACGGGAGCAGACATGCCGGGCCACGCAAGTGCAGTGCCGGGCTACGTCAGCCGCCGGTTTTCCAGCCTTGCCAAACGGTACGATGTCTATCTGCACTGCGGCAGCATGACGGTACGGCGCCATCCGGGGCGTCCGTCCAACACGTCGTTTCTGTTCGGACCAGATGGAGAAACGATTGCAGAATACAGCAAAATACATATGTTTGACGTAAATATTCCGGGCAGTGTCTCCTACGAAGAATCACGCGAGATCTGCCCGGGAAATGAAATTGTTCTTGCGGACACGGCGCTTGGCCTGTTCGGCATGAGCATCTGCTACGATATCCGCTTTCCGGAACAGTACCGGCTGATGGCATCCTCCGGAGCAGATGCATTTCTGATAGCGGCGGATTTTACGAAAGCAACGGGAGAGCGCCACTGGGAAGTACTGCTGCGCACGCGCGCCATTGAAAACGGATGCTACGTGCTCGCCGCCAACCAGTGCGGCCAGAAAGCGCGGTTTGAGGCGTACGGCCATTCCATGATCATTGCGCCGGACGGCGAAATTCTTGCGGAGGCAGATGATACCCCGCAGGTACTCATCGCAGAGCTGGATCCGGAAGTGCTGGAGCGGACAAGAAATGAAATCCCGTCTCTGGAAAACAGGAGAGACGATCTTTACCGTGTAAGCTCGGGAAACGTACGGATTTATGAAGAATAAAAATGCAGGGAGGAAATAAGAAGATGGATCAGTTTATACAGTATACCCCGACGGAAGTCGTGTTCGGAAAAGAGACCGAAAACCAGGCAGGCGCTGAGGTAAAGAAATGGGGCGGCACAAAGGTGCTCGTCGTTTACGGAGGCGGAAGTGCAAAACGGAGCGGTCTTCTGGACCGAGTGGAAGCATCTCTTGCAAAAGAGGGCCTTGCCTTTGAAGAGCTTGGCGGCGTAAAACCAAACCCGAGACTTGCCCTTGCCGAGGAGGGTGTGAAAAAAGCAGTGGAAATGCAGGCAGACTTTATTCTTGCCGTCGGCGGCGGAAGCTCGATTGACACCGCAAAAGCCGTTGCACACGGAGCTGCAAATCCGGAGGAGGCACTCTGGGATATCTGGACGAAAAAAGTACCGCTGACAAAATCTCTCCCGGTAGGAGCGGTTCTGACGATTCCGGCAGCCGGAAGCGAGATGAGCGATTCAGCAGTTCTGACAAACGAGGCAATCGGCAAAAAGGCCGGCATCAACACGCCGTTCAACCGCTGCAAATTTGCCATCATGAATCCGGAGCTGGCAGCAACCCTGCCGAAATACCAGATTGCCTGCGGCGTAACCGACATCATGATGCACACGATGGAGCGCTATTTCATTCCGGAGAGCCAGTGCGAGATGACGGACGAGATCGCAGAGGGACTCCTCCGTACCGTAATCAAAAACGGACCGAAGGTTCTGGAAAACCCATCCGATTACAATGCGATGGCGGAAATCATGTGGTGCGGAAGCCTGTCACACAATGGACTGACGGAGTGCGGACGCGGCAAAGATTTTTCGGTACATAAATTCGGCCATGCGTTAAGTGCAAAATACGATGTAGCACACGGCGCATCCCTGGCGGCAGTCTGGGGTGCCTGGGCGAAATACCAGTACGATGAGGAGACGGTTCTCTGGCGGTTTGCACGGTTTGCAGAAAAAGTCTGGGGCATCACAGAGGGAAGCGATCACAAACGGGCAACGGAAGGCATTGAGCGCACAGTAGCGTTCTTCCATTCGCTCGGCATGCCGACCTCCCTGCATGAGCTTGATATCCCGAACCCGTCGGATGAGGATCTGCGTGCCCTTTCCATGGATGCAACACAGCAGGACACTGTAAAACTGTCCCGCATCCGCAAGCTGGGCGCACAGGAAGTATACGAGATTTACCAGATGGCGCGATAAAAGGAGGAAAACCAGATGGCAAAAAAGAAAATCGCAGCACTGCTGATCGCAGCGGTCGTTGCGGCAGGAGGCTGGGCGCTTCCGGCAAGGGTAAGCGCAGCAGAAAATGACGGCACGGCCGTAACCTGGCAGCAGGATGAGACGGAAAGTTCCGAGCAGAATTCGGATGAGGAAGCGGCAGTGCAGGAGCAGAGCGGTACTTCGGAAAACGAGACGCCGGCTGTTACGATTCCAGGTGAGGACAACGAACAGGAGCCGGAAGAGAAACTTCCTGCCGGCTGGGTGAAACAGGAGGACGGAAGCTGGAAATACAGAAAAGAGGACGGCACGATGGCCGCCAGCGAGTGGATCACCCATCTGAACCGGAGATATTATCTGAATGCAGACGAAATCATGTGCACGGGTCTTTCGATGGTCAACGGAAAGCTCTATTATTTTGAGAGCTGGGGCGGAGCCGGATACAAAGGCTGGAAAAAAGTCGGCGGGGCATGGTACTATCTGAACGAGGACGGAAGCGTCAAAACGAATGAATGGTTCGTTCACGACAAGAGAACATACCATGTAGATGAAAACGGTGTGATGAGCACCGGACTGCAGAAGATTGACGGAACGCTCTACTACTTCGAGAGCTGGGGCGGAGCCGGATTCCAGGGCTGGAAAAAAGTCGGCGGAACATGGTACTATCTGAATGAGGACGGAAGCCTCAGAACGAATCAGTGGTTTGTGCATGATAAAAGAACGTACCATGTAGACGCAGACGGTGTGATGAGTACCGGCTGGCAGACGATTGACGGCGTTGATTATTACTTTGAAAGCTGGGGCGGCATGCGCGTGAACGCCTGGGCGGCCAAGGGCAGTGACTGGTATTACATGGACAGCAACGGAACCCCCAAAGGGGAAGGCTGGCTGCTGTATGACAAGAACTGGTATTATCTGAGGCAGGACGGCAAAATGATGCACAGTGAATGGCTGTGGTATGATAATAACTGGTATTACCTGCAGAGCTGGGGCGGCATGTATAAGAGCCAGTGGGTAACGATCAAAGGCGCAACGTATTACTTCCGGAGCTGGGGCGGTATTTACAAGAACGGCTGGCAGGAAGTGGACGGAAAAACGTATTACTTCCGAAGCTGGGGCGGCATCTATAAGGATACCTACATCGACGGCTATTACGTTGATAAAAACGGTGTCCGCCGGAACAGCAAAAATATCTGCGTGGCAATCGACGCAGGACACCAGAGAAGAGGAAACAGCGAGAAAGAGCCGATCGGACCGGGATCATCGACCTATAAGGCGAAGGTTGCTTCCGGAACATGCGGTGTGGCAACCGGCATCAATGAGTATGAGCTGAACCTTGCGGTATCTTTAAAGGTACGCGATATCCTTGAGGAGCGCGGCTACGATGTTTACATGATCCGCGAGACGCACGACGTCAATATCAGCAACTCCGAGCGTGCAAAACTTGCCGCGCAGAACGGAGCAGACATTCTCGTGCGTGTACACGCGAACGGAGATTCGAACCAGTCGGTTTACGGAGCACTCACGATGGCACCGAGCAGCAGAAATACGTATCTTTCCGGTGATGTGGTCAGCAAGAGCCAGAAGCTCTCCCAGAAGATGATCGCAGCATTCTGCAAAGACACCGGTGCGAAGAACCGCGATGTGATTTACACCGATTCCATGAGCGGCATCAACTGGAGTACCATTCCGGTCACGATCATTGAGCTTGGCTTCATGAGCAATCCTTCCGAGGACCGTTTGATGGCAACCGAGGATTACCGAAACAAGATGGCACAGGGAATTGCGGACGGAATCGACGCATATTACGAATAAACAAAGGGACCTGCCTGAAATGGGCGGGTCCTTTTTGCATGCAAAAAAAGAAAGCGGAGCGAGTCCGCTTTCTTTTGGGAATCCATAGGATCAGATCTTATTTGTTGTTGTTTTTCTCCAGCTCCTGCATTTTCATCGCACGAACCTTCAGCGGCAGACCGAACAGTGTGATGAATCCGTCTGCATCGTGGTGATCGTAGAGATCGCCGGTGGTGAAGGAAGCAAGAGACTCATTGTACAGGCTGTACGGAGAAGACTCGCCGGCTTTGATGATGTTGCCTTTGAACAGTTTGAATTTTACTTCGCCTGTTACGTATTTCTGGGTTACATCAACGAATGCCTGGATTGCCTCGCGCAGAGGAGTGTACCATTTTCCTTCGTAAACAACCTCAGCAAGCAGGTTTCCGAGATCTTTCTTTGTTTTCAGGGTCTCACGGTCGAGAATCAGCTCCTCTAACTGCTCATGTGCAGCCATCAGGATGGTTCCGCCAGGAGTCTCATAAACACCGCGGGATTTCATGCCGACAACACGGTTCTCAACGATATCAACAATACCGATGCCGTGTTTTCCGCCCAGCTTGTTCAGCTCGGTGATGATTTCAGAAACTTTCATTTCTTTTCCGTTTAAGGTCTTCGGAACGCCGGCCTCAAAGGTCATGGTTACGTACTCGCCTTCGTCCGGAGCTTTTTCCGGAGGAGTGGTCAGTACGAGAAGATCGTCGTAGTTCGGCTCGTTGGACGGATCCTCAAGCTCAAGTCCCTCATGGCTGATGTGCCACAGGTTACGGTCACGGCTGTAGCTGTGGTTTGCATCAAACGGAAGGTCGATGCCGTGTGCTTTACAGTAAGCCAGCTCGTCTTCACGGGACTGCATGGTCCATACATCGGTCATTCTCCAAGGAGCGATTACTTTGATATCCGGAGCAAGGGCTTTGATGCCGAGCTCGAAACGGATCTGGTCATTTCCTTTACCGGTAGCGCCGTGGCAGATGGCAACAGCACCTTCTTTTCTTGCGATCTCAACGAGTTTCTTTGCGATAACCGGACGTGCCATGGAAGTACCGAGCAGGTATTTGTTCTCATAAACAGCGCCTGCTTTTACGCACGGCATGATGAAGTCTTCACTGAACTCGTCGATAACGTTTTCGATATATAATTTGGAAGCGCCGGAAAGTTTTGCTCTCTCATCGAGGCCAACCAGCTCGTTTCCCTGGCCGCAGTCGATGCAGCAGCAGATTACTTCGTAGTCAAAGGTCTCTTTCAGCCACGGAATAATGGCAGTAGTATCAAGTCCGCCGGAATAGGCAAGTACAACTTTTTCTTTCATAATGTAAGATCCTCCTTGGATTTCTCGTGCACCTATATGCGCGGTGCATCGTCAATGACTAAAATATACATCATACGACAGGATTATGCAAGCTTTTTTTCAGAAATTCAAAAAAAACTTGCATAATATACATTTGAGGTGTATACTTATGCAGTCGACGGTATATGACAGCAGAAAACAAAGATTTTTCATTGAAAAAAGAAAATAATTGAGCTATCATAAAGAGAAAAGAAAAAATGTCCGGCAAGACAAGAAAACGGGCGAAAGAAAAAAGGAGAAAAAGGTATGATCAGAGCAGGAATTATCGGTTCTACAGGATATGCAGGAGGCGAGCTGGTGCGTATTCTCCTGGGACACAAAGATGTGGAGATTAAATGGTATGGTTCCAGAAGCTATATCGATAAGAAATATGCGTCGGTTTACCAGAATATGTTTCAGTTAGTAGACGATGTCTGCAAGGACGACAACATGGAGCAGCTTGCAAAGGAAGTAGACGTCATTTTTACAGCAACTCCGCAGGGCCTCTGTGCTTCCCTGGTAAATGATGAAATTCTTTCGAAAGTAAAGGTCATCGACCTGAGCGCCGATTTCCGTATTAAAGATGTAAAAACGTATGAAGAGTGGTACAAGATCGAGCATAAATCCCCGCAGTATATCGACGAGGCGGTTTACGGACTGTGCGAGATCAACCGTGAGAAAGTAAAACAAGCGCGCATCGTGGCAAACCCGGGATGCTATCCGACCTGCTCAACTCTTTCGATTTATCCTTTATTAAAGGAAGATCTGATTGATGGAAACACCATCATTATTGATGCAAAATCAGGAACTTCCGGAGCAGGAAGAGGAGCGAAAGTGGACAACCTCTACTGCGAGGTTAATGAAAACATCAAGGCATACGGCGTTGCCGGCCACCGCCACACACCGGAGATCGAGGAGCAGCTTTCCTATGCAGCTGGCTACCCGATCACCCTGAACTTCACCCCGCATCTTGTTCCGATGAACCGCGGCATTCTCGTAACGGCATATGCATCCCTGAAAAAAGATGTGACTTACGAAGAGGTTAAAGCCGTTTATGATAAGTATTATGCCAACGAGCAGTTTGTACGTGTTCTCGATAAGGATGTCTGCCCGCAGACGAAATGGGTCGAGGGAAGCAACTATGTGGATGTCAACTTCAAGATTGATCCGAGAACGAAACGAATCATCATGATGGGTGCGATGGACAACCTGGTCAAAGGCGCAGCAGGACAGGCGGTACAGAATATGAACCTGATGTTCGGCCTGCCGGAAAACGAAGGCCTGTGCATGCCGCCGATGTTCCCGTAAAAAAGACAGAAGCAGACAACAGACGGAATTTACGAAAAGTGAGGATAAAAGAATGAAAAAGATTGAAGGAGGCATCACTGCTGCAAAAGGTTTTCAGGCAGCAGGCGGCGCAGCAGGAATTAAAAAACAGGGCGTAAAGGATATGGCACTTGTCTACAGCGAGGTACCGTGCGTAGCAGCAGGAACCTTTACTACAAACATCGTAAAAGCAGCTCCGGTCAAATGGGACCAGGAGATTGTATACAACCATCCAACCGCACAGGCAATCGTCTGCAACAGCGGAATCGCCAATGCATGCACCGGCGAGGAGGGCTATGGCTACTGCAGAAAAACCGCAGAGGCAGCATCGGCTGCACTTTCCATTCCAGAGGACTCCGTTCTCGTTGCATCGACCGGTGTTATCGGAAAACAGATTCCGATCGATAAGATCGCAGCCGGCGTGGAAATGCTGAAACCGCAGCTTGCAGCTACAAGAGAAGCCGCAGCTACAGCAGCACAGGCGATCATGACAACCGACACCGAGCCGAAGGAAGTTGCTGTTCAGATCGAAATCGGCGGAAAAACCGTAACGATCGGCAGCATGTGCAAGGGCTCCGGCATGATCCATCCGAATATGTGCACCATGCTGAGCTTTGTGGCAACCGATGCCAATATTTCGAAAGAGATGCTGCAGAAAGCACTGAGCGAAGTCGTACCGGACACCTACAACATGGTTTCCGTAGACGGTGATACTTCCACAAACGATACCGTTCTCCTTCTGGCAAACGGTCTTGCCGGAAACCCGGAAATTACGGAAGAAAACGAGGATTACAAGATTTTCAAAGAAGCACTCTTTGAAGTCAATAAAACACAGGCGATGCACATCGCAGGCGACGGCGAGGGCGCAACCGCACTGTTCGAAGTGACGATTCAGGGAGCCGAGAGCAAAGAGCAGGCCGTGACACTGGCAAAATCCGTCATCACATCGAGTCTGACGAAAGCGGCAATCTTCGGCCATGACGCCAACTGGGGAAGAATCCTCTGCGCGATGGGTTACTCCGGAGCAAAATTCGATCCGGAAAATGTAGATCTCTACTTTGAGAGCGCAGCCGGAAAACTGCAGATTATCACGAAAGGTGTTGCCGTTGACTACAGCGAGGAGGAGGCAACGAAGATCCTCTCCGAGCCGAAAGTAACTGCGACCGCCGACATCCACATGGGAGAGGCGACAGCAACGGCATGGGGCTGCGACCTGACCTACGATTACGTAAAAATCAACGCAGATTATCGTTCCTGACCGGATCCGGAACAGGCACGGGAAAAGAGCATAAGAGGAGAAAAAATCATGGTAAATCAGATGTATCTGGACAAAGCAAATGTGCTGATCGAGGCACTTCCTTATATTCAGCGGTTCAACCGCAAAATCATTGTCATCAAATACGGCGGAAGCGCAATGGTGGATGAAGAGTTAAAGAGAAACGTCATCCAGGACGTAGTTCTTCTGAAACTGGTCGGCTTCAAACCGATCATCGTACACGGCGGCGGAAAGGAAATCAGCCGCTGGGTCGGAAAAGTCGGCATGGAACCGAAATTCGTCAACGGCCTTCGTGTAACGGATGCCGATACGATGGAAGTGGCAGAGATGGTGCTGAATAAGGTCAACAAAGAGCTTGTCACCATGATTCAGTCACTCGGAGTTAATGCTGTCGGCATCAGCGGAAAAGACGGCGGACTCTTAAATGTAGAGAAGAAGCTGTCCAAGGGCGAGGATATCGGCTTCGTTGGAAATATCAAGAACGTAAACCCGAAGGTGCTGTACGATCTTCTGGAGAACGACTTCCTTCCGGTTGTCTGCCCGGTAGGCATGGATGATGATTTCAATACTTACAATATCAACGCAGACGACGCGGCATGCGCCATCGCTGAGGCGTTAAATGCGGAAAAACTGGCATTCCTGACCGATATCGAGGGTGTCTACAAAGATCCGAAGGATCCGGAGAGCCTGATTTCCGAGCTCCACGTACAGGAAGCAAGAGATCTCATCACAAATGGAAATGTCGGCGGCGGCATGATTCCAAAACTGCAGGGCTGCATCGATGCGATCGAGAACGGCGTATCGAGAGTCCACATCATGGACGGAAGAATCCCGCACTGCCTGCTGCTTGAGATCTTTACGAACAAAGGAATTGGTACGGCTATTTTAGGGGAAAACAAGGAGAAATTCAATCATGAAGACGAATGAGTATATGGAACAGACCGAGCAGTACGTGCTCCACACCTATAACCGGTTCCCGCTTGTGATCGACCACGGCGAGGGCGTTCATCTGTATGACACCGACGGAAAAGCATATCTGGACTTTGCGGCAGGTATCGCGGTATATGCGCTCGGCTACAGCAATGACGATTATAAAAAAGCAGTGAAAGACCAGGTGGACAAAGTCATCCATGTTTCCAACCTGTTCTACAATGTTCCGATGGGCTCCGCGGCAGAAAAGCTGGCGAAGGCATCCGGCATGGATAAAGTATTCTTTACGAACAGCGGTACGGAGTCGATCGAGGGAGCCATCAAAGTAGCGAGAAAATACGCTTACTTAAAAGACGGCAGCAACGATCACGAGATCATCGCGATGAACCATTCTTTCCATGGAAGAAGCCTTGGAGCGCTTTCTGTAACAGGAAATACGCATTATCAGGATCCGTTCAAACCGCTGATCGGCGGCATTAAATTTGCGGATTTTAATGATCTGGAGAGCGTAAAGGCACAGATTACCGACAAGACATGTGCGATCATCATGGAGACTGTACAGGGCGAGGGCGGTATCTATCCGGCAACGAAAGAATTTTTACAGGGCGTGCGCGATCTGTGTGACGAGCACGACATTCTGCTGATCCTCGATGAGATCCAGTGCGGCATGGGAAGAACAGGAAAGCTGTTCGCATGGCAGGATTACGGCGTACAGCCGGATGTCATGACGTGTGCAAAAGCACTTGGCTGCGGCGTTCCGGTCGGCGCCTTCGTGCTGAATAAAAAGACGGCAGAGCATTCGCTCGTTCCGGGAGACCACGGAACGACATACGGCGGAAACCCGCTGGCCTGCGCGGCTGTCAATGCTGTATTTGAATGCTATGAGAAACAGCATGTCGTAGAGCATGTAGCAGAGACGGCTCCGTATCTGGAGAAAAAGCTGGACGAGCTGGTGGAAAAATATGACTGCCTCGCAGCACGCCGTGGAAAAGGCTTTATGCAGGGCCTTGTCGTAACGGGACGTCCGGTCGGAGAAGTCATCAACCGCGCGATTGAGAACGGACTTCTTGTGATTTCCGCCGGAAGCGACGTTCTTCGTATGGTACCGCCGCTTGTGATTACGAAAGATGACATCGATGAGATGATTGAAAAACTGGAGAAAGCATTACAGTAATGTGAAATAGACAGCCGTCTGGTTTCCTAGGCAGGAGACCGGTCGGCTGTTTTCCTGCTGTCCCTGAGTTCTGTATAAAAACGGGGAAAAAAGGAATAGTATAAAATGTACTCTCGGAGCCTTTCTGCACTTGCTTTTACGGCCGATTTTCCGCCAGCTGCACCCAAATTTCATCAACGTACGCACCGCGTACGCCTCAGAAATTTGGGCACAACTGACAAAAAATCTTCTCGTAAAATCAAGCGCAGAAAGACTCCGAGAGTACATAAAAAAACAGCAGGAGGAAAAATCAATGGCGGGAATTTTAACAGCGCTGCTTTCCGGCGCACTGATGAGTATTCAGGGCGTTTTCAACACAGAGGTGACGAAACAGACGAGTACATGGCTGGCGGCCGGCTGGGTGCAGATTAGTGCGTTTGCCGTCTGTCTTGCGGTATGGTGCATCACCGGGAGGGAGCCGATCGGGGATCTGTTCCGCGTAAAGCCGTGGTATCTGCTGCTCGGCGGGGCAATTGGCGCGTTTATCACGATCACGGTTATCTGGAGTATGGCAGGGCTCGGCCCGGCGAAGGCGGCGATGCTGATCGTCATTTCCCAGCTCGCAGCGGCGTGGCTGATTGAACTGTTCGGCCTTTTCGGTATGGAAAAAACGGATTTCACCGTGCGCAAGCTGCTCGGCATGGCAGTGGCAGTTGTGGGAATTGTAGTGTTTCAGTGGGAATAACGATTAAGATTTCTACTTGTATTTTTATGGTTTCTTCGATACAATAGAAACGTAGTTATGCGTACACAAGGGACCCTTGCGCGTCAGATGCGAAGCGGAAGGGAGTACACAGCATGAAATTGAAAAAACAGCAGGACAGAGGCAGAAAACATACAAAAATACTGGCGGCGATGCTGGTTTTTTTGCTCTGCGGATGCAACCACAGGGATACAGAATACAAACTGTCAGATAGCACAGGCGGGAGCACGGCGGAAAACGTTTTCGGGAATCAGAAGGAAGTGGATGAGGAGCAGACGGTTTCCGGAAAAAGCGCCGGAGAAACCACAGGCATTCCGGAAAAACGTGAGGCACAGGAGGCAGCACCGGAAGAAACGGTGCAGGTTTATATCTGCGGTGCGGTCGCTTCCCCCGGTGTCTACACGCTGCCGGGCGGAAGCCGCGTAGTGCAGGCTGTGGAAGCGGCAGGCGGATTTCTGCCGGATGCTGAAGAAAAAATCCTCAATCTTGCACGGAAAATCGAAGACGGAGAGCAGATCACCGTCTGGACGCGCGAGGAGGCAGAAAACATGGAAATCACGGAAACGCCGCAGCAGAATACGGGCGGCACGGAGCAGGCTTCCGGTTCCGGCAAAGTCAACCTGAACACGGCCGGAAAAGAAGAACTGATGACACTCTCCGGCATCGGAGAGAGCCGTGCGGATGCCATCATCGCCTACCGCGAAGCAAACGGCCCGTTTGGTTCGATTGAGGAGATTATGAACATTGAGGGCATCAAGGGAAAGATGTTTGAAAAGATAAGGGGTTCTATCGAGGTTTAGAACAAGAAGGAGAAGAAATGGCAAAGAAAGTTCTTGTAGTTGATGATGAAAAACTGATCGTAAAAGGAATCCGCTTCAGCCTGGAGCAGGACGGCATGGAGGTTGACTGCGCATACGACGGCGAGGAAGCACTCTCCATGGCAAAAGAAAAAGAATACGATATGATCCTTCTGGATCTGATGTTGCCAAAGCTGGACGGATTGTCCGTCTGCCAGCAGATCCGTGAATTTTCCAACGTTCCGATCGTCATGCTGACCGCAAAGGGCGAGGACATGGACAAAATCCTGGGACTGGAATACGGCGCAGATGATTACATCACAAAGCCGTTCAACATTCTGGAAGTAAAAGCACGCATCAAGGCCATCATGCGCCGTGCGGCCCGCCAGGAGCCAAAAGAAGAGAAAGCAAAAGTCGTACAGGTGAAAGACCTGCGGATCGACTGCGAGAGCAGAAGAGTCTTCATCGGAGACCGCGAGATCAATCTGACTGCGAAGGAGTTCGATGTGCTCGAGCTTCTCGTCTTCAATCCGAACAAGGTGTACAGCAGAGAGAACCTGCTGAATATTGTCTGGGGCTATGAGTACCCGGGCGACGTGCGCACCGTAGATGTACATATCCGCCGTCTGCGCGAAAAGATTGAGAAAAATCCAAGTGAACCGAAGTACGTTCACACAAAGTGGGGAGTTGGTTACTATTTCCAGGCTTAAAAACAAAGAAAAATGGAAGTTTCTGCGGAGTCTGCGCTTCCGCATCACGGTGATTCTTGTGATCATCGGCATTGTACCGTGTGTGATCCTTGAGAAGAGCATCGTAAACAGCTATGAGGACCGTGCGGTATCGGTGCGCAGCATTACCGTAAAAAATCAGTGCGATATTATCTGCAACCAGCTCATCCAGCAGAATTACATGGAAGATCCTGGATCGGATGTCATCAACGGACAGCTCAGTATGCTGACGAATATCTACGGCGGCAGAATCCTGATTATCGACCAGGATTTCCGCGTCATCAAAGATACGTACGATATGGACCGCGGAAAGACGATTATCTCGCAGGAGGTCATCCAGAGCTTTCAGGGCAAGGAGACGAGCCAGTACGACCGGAAAAACAACTATCTGGAAATGACGGTGCGGATTCAGAATACCGAGACGAAGGAGACGCTCGGCGTTATGCTCGTCAGCATTTCGACGGATGAGATCCGTGCGAATATGAAAATTCTGGAGACGAAGGGAATGACGATTCTTTCGATCATTACGCTTCTCGTGCTGGTCTTTGGCTATCTGCTCGCGGGCATTCTGATGAAGCCGTTCCAGAAGGTCACCCGTTCCATCGAGGACATCACCGACGGCTATCTCGACGAAAGCATTTCTGTTCCGGATTACCTCGAGACAGAGCTGATCACGGACGCATTCAACAAGATGCTGACCCGCGTCCGTACGCTCGACGATTCCCGCCAGGAATTTGTTTCGAACGTCTCGCATGAGTTAAAGACGCCGCTTGCGTCCATGAAGGTTCTGGCGGATTCGCTGAACGGGCAGGAGGGCGTTCCGGTGGAACTTTATCAGGAGTTCATGCAGGATATTACCTCGGAGATCGACCGCGAAAACCAGATTATTACCGACCTTTTGTCGCTGGTCAAGATGGATAAAAAGGTGGCAGACCTCAATATCACCCAGGTCAATATCAACGAGCTGTTAGAGCAGCTGCTGAAGCGGCTTCATCCGATTGCCGCACAGAAAAATGTGGAGCTCATTCTCGACAGCTTCCGCCCGGTCAATGCGGAGGTGGATGCGACGAAGCTCTCGCTGGCGTTCTCGAACCTGATCGAAAACGGCATCAAGTACAACAACGAGAATGGATGGGTGCGTGTATCCTTAAATGCGGATCACAAATATTTCTACGTGACGGTGGCAGACTCCGGCATCGGCATCCCGGAGGAGTCGATTGCGCATATCTTCGAGCGTTTCTACCGCGTGGACAAGTCCCACTCGCGGGAAATCGGCGGAACCGGCCTTGGCCTTGCGATTGCGCGGAGCGCGATTGTCATGCACCGGGGAGCGATCCGTGTATACAGCAAAGAAAACGAGGGAACGACATTTTCCGTGCGGATTCCTCTGAATTACGTGATGTAGGAGGTGGCGCACATGAAACGGATACTTGGCGTACTGCTGGCTGGCGTGCTGCTTCTTAGCGGCTGCGGGCAGTGGCAGAAGAGCCAGAAGGAGTCGGCGTATCACCTGTACTGCCTGGACAAAACCGGCACAACACTGGTGCAGGAGCCGTATGAACCAAAAGAAGGAACGGATCAGAAACTGATCAAGGAGCTGGTTGACGCGCTGCAGGAGAAACCTGCCAGGGACGGAAACCAGGCACTTCTTTCCAATGGGATTTCCATCAAGACGTATACGCTGGAGAACGGGCTCCTTACGCTGAACTTAAGTGGAGAGTACGGAGAGCTTGCGCGGCCGCAGGAGGTTTTGGTGCGTGCAGGACTGGTGCGTACCTTTGTGCAGGTTCCGGAGGTGGAGCGCGTGACGCTTCTGATTGACGGGGATCCGTTAAAGGATTCCAAAGGACGCGAGATCGGAACGATGACGGCGGACAGCTTTCTGGAAAATTCCGGAAGGGAAATTTATCAGTATCAGTATGCGACGCTGACACTGTATTTTGCAAATGAAGCAGGCGATCATCTTGTGAAGGAGACGCGGCGGGTGCCGTACAGCACGAACATTCCGCTGGAGCGGGTCGTGGTGGAGCAGCTGATGAAGGGACCGAAAGAAGACGGCCATTATGCAGTGCTGCCGGATACGATGAATGTCTTAAGTGTCACGACATCCGATCGAATTGCCTATGTGAATTTTGACAAATCTTTTAAGGATTCTGCGCTTTCGAGTGTGGCGGAGCAGATTCCGATTTACGCGGTGGTGGATTCCATCACGGCGAACTGTAAGGTGGATAAGGTGCAGTTTTCCATCAACGGAGAGAGCGATGTAACCTTCCGTGAAACGATGAAACTCAATCAGTTCTACGAGGAAGACCTGTCTTATCTGGAGGAAAAAGATACATGAGAAAACGGCCCATGTGCCTGGCGTGTCTTGGATTCATGCTGGTGCTTGTGCTGCTGCGGATTGCGGGCGTGCCTCTTGGCACGCCTTTTTCTGACCCCAAATACGAAAACAAAGCGCAGCAGGGCAGGAAGGTGTGGATTGCAGGGACAATTGAAACGTATGAGAAAAAGAGCAGCAACAACGGGTATGTGCTGCGCGGGGAGGGAAGCAAAGGGAAAATTTATCTGCTCGCAAAGCGGGGAGATCTGCCGGTCGGAGCCGCTGTGCGGGTGTACGGAACTGTAAAAAAGCCGGAAAGCCCGCGCAATCCGGGGATGTTTGATGAGAAAACATATTATGAGGGAAAAGGCTGTGCGTTCTACGTGATTTCGGAACGGGAGGAAGTTGTGGATGTCGGGCGGTGGAATCTCGGCGAAGCGCTCCGGCTGGAGCGGGAGCGGTGCTGTGCCGTTTTAAAAGAAATGATGCCGGAGGAGGAGGCAGGTGTGCTTTCTGCGATGCTGCTCGGGGAACGGTCGGAACTCACGGAGGAGACGTATCTGGCGTATCAGCAGAGCGGTCTGCTGCACCTGATTTCCGTTTCCGGCATGCATCTGATGCTGCTCGGCATGGCACTCCGACGGCTGCTGATGGCACTGCATCTGCCGAAAACTCCCGCATCTCTGGCAGCGGCCGCCGGTATGGTGCTGTATGGCATGTTTACCGGCAGCGGAACGGCGACCGTGCGTGCAGTGGTGATGTTTGCGGTGCGGATGGGAGCTGTCGCAGTGGGAAGGACGTATGATTCCTTAAGTGCGCTCTCTCTTGCGGCAATTCTGATGCTGGCGGAAAACCCCTCGTATCTGGAGCAGAGCGGGTTCTGGCTTTCGTTTGGAGCAGTAACAGCCATTTCCGGGGTTTATCCGGTTCTGGCGGGGGAGAAGGCGGAACGGAAGAGACGCGGGGAAAAAACGGGGTTGGAAAAGCTTGCGGCGAAAGGAAAAGAGGCTGCGATGGTGTACCTTTCCCTGCAGCTTGTCATGATCCCGCTGCAGGCGTGGTATTTTTATGAGATTCCGCTCTTTGCGTTTCTGCCGAATCTGTTTGCAGGAGCTGTCATGACGGCGGTGCTGCTGACGGGTGCTGCGGGGCTTCTGGCGGGACTGGCAAGCGTGAAAGCGGGAAGTGTTGTTCTGCTTCCGACGCGGTTCCTGCTCACACTTCTGCGGCAGATGACAGCGGCGGTCGCACAGATTCCGGGAAATGTGTGGATCTGCGGTCAGCCGGAAAAATGGCAGATGGCAGGATATGGAATCATTCTGACCGGTCTGCTGGTGATACTGTATGTGCGAAAACGAAAACGGGAGATGAATCCGGATGGGGCAAAACGAAAAGGTGCGCAGGCACGAAAGCGGGAGCGGATGCTCTTTGGTATTACCATGTTTTTTGCCTGTGTTCTGCTTTTTTACCGTCCCCGGGAAACGTTTTCCATTACAGCGCTGGACGTCGGCCAGGGCGATTCGCTGGTGGTGGAGAGCGGCCGTTTTGTGATGCTGAATGACGGCGGGAGCAGCAGTGCGTCTGCGGTCGGGGAAAAAAGGATTCTCCCATATCTGAAACAGCGCGGCATTGCCGCTCTTGATGCCGTTGTTGTCACGCACCCGGACGCAGATCACACGAACGGAATCCTCGAACTGCTGGAGCTGATCGGGGAGCAGAAAACGGCGCTTCGCATCCGCCATCTGTTCCTGCCTGTGTGGATGAAAGGAAGCGAAAAAGAAAATCCTTTTATTTTAGCCGCACAAAAAGCGGGAATTATGGTAGAATATCTAAAAAAGGGAGACGAGATCCGTGCAGGAGAACTCACCGTATCGGTACTTCATCCGGGAGCGGGCGAAGACTATACGGGAGAGGAAAACGCCGGAAGTGTTGTATTACAGCTTTCCTGCGGTGCCTGCCGCGCACTTCTGACGGGAGATCTGGAGGGAAGCGGAGAAGAAGAGGTCCTGGGGGCGGCAGAGCGGTGCCAGATTTTAAAGGTGGCGCACCACGGCTCGAGAAATTCAACGAGCGAGGCATTTCTGAACCGCATACAGCCGCAGATCAGCCTGATTTCCTGCGCGTGGCCGGGACGGTACGGCCATCCGCACCGGGAGCTGCTGGAGCGGCTTCGTGCCTGCAAAAGCCATATCTACGGAACACCGGTGGATGGAGCCGTGACAGTACAGCTGAAGCGTGACCGCCTGGCGGTTCACGGATACCGGTCGGATGTGGAATTTCCCGTCTCCTGAATGGTCAAAAGCTCCGGCTGCTGCGGCACTGCGCAAACGTGCTTCTGCCGGAACAAAAGAAAGAGGATGGAATGAAAAGCATTTTAGAAGATATCAAAACGCAGAATTTTAAGCAGGCCTACCTGCTCTACGGAGAAGAAGCCTATCTGAAGCATCAGTATAAAAACAAGCTGAAAAACGCACTGCTGCCGGAGGACGACACGATGAATTTCTCCCGCTTTGAGGGAAAAGGAACCGAGATTCCCAAAGTGATTGACCTTGCGGAGACGATGCCGTTTTTTGCGGACCGCCGTGTGATTCTGCTGGAAAATACAGGATTTTTCAAAAACAAAGCCGACGCGCTGGCAGACTACATGGGATCCCTGCCGGATTATCTGGTGCTGATCTTCGTGGAGGAGGAAGTCGATAAGCGGAACCGTATGTACAAGGCGGTGCAGAAGCAGGGAAGAGCAGTGGAATTTGCTCGTCAGGACGAAAAGACGCTGATGACCTGGGTACTCGGCATGATGAAAAAAGAGGGAAAAAAGATCACGCGCCAGGATATGGAAGATTTTCTGGAAAAGACGGGCACGGATATGGGAAATATCTCGCAGGAGCTGGAAAAACTGCTCAGCTATACGATGGGAAGAGATGTGATCACGCGGGCGGATATCGAGGCAGTCTGCACAACGCAGATTACGAACCGGATTTTCGAGATGATCCGCGCGGTAACGGAGAAGAAGCAGCGGAAAGCGCTCGATCTGTATCAGGATCTGCTGGCTTTAAAGGAGCCGCCGATGCGGATTCTCTTTCTGCTGGCACGCCAGTTCAATCTGCTGCTGCAGGTCAAAGAGCTGCTGGCAGAGCATTGCGATCAGGCGACGATCGCAAAACGGACGGGACTGCAGAGCTTCGTTGTGCGGAACTATATTCCCATGTCGCGCCAGTATGCGGCGGAGGAATTAAAAGCGGCGGTCAATGACTGCGTGCAGATGGAAGAGGACGTGAAGACGGGAAAAATTTCCGATCTGCTGAGCGTGGAGCTGCTGATTACGAAATACAGCAGGGCGGCGTAAGAGCAGAGTTTTCTATAGCAAGACCCGAAAATAATGCAAAAAAGGCAGTGCTGCTGAGCGCGAATTGCAAGGAACAGATTTGAAGGCGTACCGGGGTACGACGAAAATCTGTGACGCAGTAATTCACGCTCTGCGGTGCTGAATTTTTTGCATTATTTTCGGGGATTGCTATAAAAAGAACAAGGCGTACCGGTACAGGAAAACTGGCCGATACGCCTTGTTCTGTGTTTATCAAAAGATCTGTCGCGGCGCACTCTTTTGGTAAGCATAAAAAAAGAACCCAGCCACATGACGGTATGACTAAGTTCTCTTTGGTTTATATCTTTATTATGCGATTGAGTTTACAGCTTTGCTCAGATTGGATACTTTTCTGGCAGCGTTGTTTTTATGATAAACGCCCTTAGAAGCAGCCTTGTCGATGGTAGAGATCGCATTTACTAATGCAGCAGCAGCAGCCTCTTTATCGTTTGCAGCAACAGCAGCATCTACTTTTTTCATAGAAGTCTTAACTGCAGAACGGATTGCTTTGTTGCGGTCTGCCTTTGTCTGATTTACCAGGATTCTTTTCTTTGCGGATTTAATGTTAGCCAAACTGTACACCTCCAATATTTTTAAAATTAATGTGATTTAAGGGATGTTATTCAATGGAACAGACACGGGCGCTCCACTGAAACATGCTTTATTATCCTATAATATTTCGCATGTTTTGTCAATACATATTTTTGAAAAAATTGCAAAAACTACAACAAAAATACAGGAGAAGGAGAAAAGTATGATAGGAAAGTATAGGATGCGGACAGACCTGGCGATGGAGAATCAGGAAAAATTTGAGAGGGACCATGTGGAGATCTCCGGGGTCGAGATTGAGAAGAAGAAAAGAAAGGCGGAAATTCAGACAACCATTGTGAAAATCACATCGGAGCAGGGTGCAAAAATGATGGGAAAGCCGAAAGGGACGTATGTGACGATCGAAGCGCCGCTGCTTTTGACGGCAGACGAGGAGGAGAGCCGGAAAGCGGCGGAGGAGTTTTCCCACTGTCTGATGGAAATGGTGCCGGAAGCGTGCGGATCCGTTCTTGTGGCCGGTCTCGGCAACCGCGGCATCACGCCGGATGCGCTCGGGCCGGAGACGGTGGAGCAGCTTAACGTTACGCGCCATCTGGTGCGCACCTACGGAAAGAAGGGCCGGGAAGTGAGTGCCCTTGCTCCCGGCGTTATGGCACAGACGGGCATGGAGGCAGTGGAAATCCTGCGCGGAACGGCAGAACAGACCCATCCAGATGTGATTCTCGCCGTGGATGCCCTTGCCGCATGCAGTATTCACCGGCTGAACTGTACGATCCAGCTTGCCGACACCGGAATCTGGCCGGGCTCGGGCGTCGGAAACCACCGCAATGCCTTAAATCAGGAGACGCTCGGCGTGCCGGTCATCGGAATCGGTGTGCCGACCGTTGTAGGGGCAGGAACGATCGTCCACGATGCCGTCGCAGGCGTTCTGGAATCGCTGGAGGAGTCCGAGATGGATGAATTTCTGGGAGAAGTCATTTCACCGGCGCTCGAAAGCCTTTACGTGACGACAAAAGAGATCGACGAGATGGTCCGCCGCCTGGCCGGGGTTCTTGCGGCAGGTATGAATCAGGCATTTTCCGGGGAACTGTAACATATCATGAATATGGTGATAATATGTGGAATGCCAGGCGAAATGGACGATGGTTCGGATGGGGATGTCTTTTCCTGTCCTGCAGTATACTGCTGTTCCGCAGTGCAGCGGTTCTCCGGAAAAATCATTTCTTAGAGGGGAAAGTTCTGCTGCAGCGGGCGGCAGCACAGGCGGAGCAGTTATCCGTGGATGTGATGATGCCGCTTCTTTTTTATGACGGAAAAGAGGACGGAAGGGGATGGATGGAAAATCTCCTCGCGGCAGTGCGGGATCAGATACCGGCGCTTCGGGAGGGAAGCACGGCAGAAAATACGCTGTCTGCCGGGACAGAAGCAGCGGAAACGGATACGGCGAAGCAGGATTCGAATCCGGGACCGGGAGCAGAAAGAGGGCAGACAGAATCGAAGGAGCAGGGAACTGAGGAAGATCAAAAGGATGGAACTCAAAAAGATGAAACTCAAAAAGATGGAATGGAAATCACGGAGCCGGAGCAGACGGAAACAGGAATCACAGAACCGGCAGCCGGAGAGTCGGCATCAACGGCAGAACCCGAAGCGCCGCAGTCTGTCCCGGAGGAGACCATCGAAACCGGCGGCGCACCGCGTGAGATTCTCTACCCGGAGGCCGACACGATTCAGGAGACAATTTCACCTGACCTTCTTGCTGACCCGCAGGCGCTCCTGAACCGCTTCTTCGTTGTCGATCCCAACACTTCGGTCCTGCCGGGCGAGATCGACGGCAGCACCCTGCTCGGAAAAGACCTGACCCTGCCGGAAAATGCCGAAGGCCCGCAGATTCTGATCTATCATACCCATTCGCAGGAAACCTTCGCCGATTCCCGTCCGGGAGAAAGAGCGGACACGGTAATCGGCCTCGGTGATGATCTGCAGGAGCTTCTGGAAAAGCAGTACGGATACGAAGTGCTTCATATTACAGAGGCATTTGACATGAAAGAAGGCTGTCTCGAGCGGAGCCGCGCCTACAACTACGCGGAGCCGGTCATCGCAGCGGCGCTGGAAGAACACCCGTCCATTCAGGTCGTGATCGACCTGCACCGGGACGGGGTCAATGGTTCAAAACGTCTTGTGACAGAAATCAACGGAAAGCCGACCGCGCAGATCATGTTTTTCAACGGCCTTTCCCGCACGAAAGAAAGCGGCGAACTGACAAGCCTGCCCAATCCGTATCAGGCGGAAAACCTTGCATTTTCCTTTCAGATGGAGTATGAGGCAAAACAGTATTATCCCGGCTTTTCGCGCTGTATCTATTTAAAAGGCTACCGCTACAACCTCCATCTCCGCCCGAGATCTGTTCTTCTCGAGGTTGGTGCGCAGACGAATACGGTCGAGGAGGTGAAAAATGCAATGGGGCCGTTTGCGGATATCCTGCATAAGGTTCTGTCGGGCAAAAGTCCGGCATCAGGCGGATAAATTTATCTTGCTTTTTTGAGTGGAATTTCGTATCATACAAAATAGACAGATTGCGGGAGTACGAAATATGGAGCAATCTGGTATCGTAGGGAAAAAGCAGGAGGAAAAAACTTGTCAGGAATAGATCAGAGTAAAATTCGTAATTTTTGTATTATTGCCCATATCGACCATGGAAAATCAACCCTTGCGGACCGTATTATTCAGAAAACAGGCCTTTTGACCGAGCGTGAGATGCAGGATCAGGTGCTGGACAATATGGATCTGGAGCGTGAGCGCGGCATCACGATCAAGGCACAGGCAGTCCGTACCGTATACAAAGCGGCCGACGGCGAGGAGTACATTTTAAACATGATTGACACCCCGGGCCATGTTGACTTCAACTATGAGGTTTCCCGAAGCCTTGCCGCATGCGACGGCGCGCTGCTCGTTGTCGATGCATCGCAGGGTATCGAGGCGCAGACCCTTGCCAACGTCTACCTCGCCCTTGACCATGACCTGGATGTGTTCCCGGTCATCAACAAAGTAGACCTTCCAAGCGCCGAGCCGGACCGTGTAATTGCAGAGATCGAGGATGTCATCGGACTGGAAGCGCAGGATGCTCCGCGGATTTCCGCAAAAACCGGCCTGAACGTGGACGAGGTGCTCGAACAGATCGTACAGAAAATTCCGGCACCGGAAGGTGATCCGACGGAACCGTTAAAAGCACTGATTTTCGACTCCGTCTACGATGCATACCGCGGCGTCATCATTTCCTGCCGTGTGATGGAAGGAAGCGTGAAAAAAGGAACGAGAATCCGCATGATGGCGACAGGCGCTGTCGAGGAAGTTGTCGAGGTCGGCTACTTCGGCGCAGGCCGTCTGATCCCGTGCGACGAGCTCTCCGCCGGAATGGTAGGCTATATCACCGCCAGCATCAAAAACGTGCGCGACACCCGCGTGGGTGATACCGTAACCGATGCCGACCGTCCGTGTGCAGAAGCACTGCCGGGCTACAAAAAAGTCAACCCGATGGTATACTGCGGCATGTACCCGGCCGACGGCGCACAGTACGGCGATCTGCGCGACGCGCTGGAAAAACTGCAGTTAAACGATGCATCCCTCTTCTACGAGCCGGAGACATCGGCAGCACTGGGCTTTGGCTTCCGCTGCGGTTTCCTTGGACTGCTTCACCTGGAAATTATTCAGGAGCGCCTGGAGCGTGAGTACAATCTGGATCTCGTGACGACCGCACCGAGCGTTATCTATAAGGTTCACAAAACCGACGGAACCGTCATTGACCTGACCAACCCGTCGAATCTGCCGGACCCGTCCGAGATTGATTATATGGAAGAGCCGCTGGTAAAAGCAGAGATTATGGTGACGACCGACTACATCGGACCGATCATGGAGCTCTGCCAGCAGAGACGAGGCCAGTATCAGGGAATGGAATACATGGAGACGACGCGTGCGATGCTTCATTACCATCTCCCGCTGAATGAGATTATCTACGATTTCTTTGATGCTTTAAAATCCCGCTCCAAAGGTTACGCGTCATTCGACTACGAGCTGCTCGGCTATGAGAGAAGCGAGCTTGTAAAACTCGATATCCTCGTCAATAAAGAAGAAGTGGATGCGCTGTCCTTCATCGTATTCGAGGGATCTGCCTACGAGCGCGGAAGAAAGATGTGCGAGAAGCTCAAAGAAGAGATTCCGCGGCAGCTCTTCGAAATCCCGATCCAGGCGGCTGTCGGATCGAAGATTATCGCCAGAGAAACCGTCCGCGCGATGCGCAAAGACGTCCTCGCCAAGTGCTACGGCGGCGATATTTCCCGAAAGAAGAAGCTGCTGGAGAAGCAGAAGGAAGGTAAGAAGCGGATGCGCCAGGTAGGAAACGTGGAGATTCCGCAGAAAGCCTTTATGAGCGTACTGAAACTGGATGAAAATTAAGAAATAAAAATGAGACCGGCCTGTCGGCGCCGCCTGCTGTTGCGGGAGCGCAGGGGCCGGTCTTTCGATCGTACGGAGGAAAAGCAGAATGAATAAAAAAAGAAAACCACTGGAACTCTATGTGCATATCCCGTTCTGCATCCGGAAATGCGCCTACTGTGATTTTGTCTCGGGACCGGGCACGAAAGCAATGCAGAAGGAGTATGAAGAGGCTCTGCTGGCAGAAATCGATGCAGCGGAAGAGACGGCAGAAAGTGAAGTGATTTCCGCCTTTTTCGGCGGCGGAACACCATCCGCAGTGGATGCCGGAATGCTCGCCCGTGTGATGGAAAAACTGCGGAGCAAGTACATTTTTTCAGAGGATGCTGAGATTACGCTGGAGGCCAATCCGGGAACGCTGGATGCGGAAAAACTGAAATGTTACAGGAAGAGCGGCTTCAACCGGATCAGTATCGGCTGTCAGTCGGTTCACGATGAGGAGCTGAAACGGCTGGGAAGAATCCACACGTTTGCGGAATTTCAGGAGAGTTTTGCACTGGCACGGGATGCCGGGTTTGCGAATATCAACGTGGATCTGATGTCAGGTCTGCCGGAGCAGAGTGAAGAGAAATGGGAAGAGAGTCTTCGGACGATCGCGGAGCTTTCTCCGGAGCACATTTCCGCCTACAGCCTGATCGTGGAGCCGGGAACCCCGTTTGCGGAGCAGAAACTGGATCTGCCGGATGAGGACACAGAACGCGAAATGTATGCCAGAACGGCGGAAATCCTCGCAGAATACGGCTTTTTCCAGTATGAGATTTCCAATTATGCAAAGCCGGGCTTCGCATGCCGCCACAATATCGGCTACTGGAAAAGGACGGATTATCTGGGGTTCGGGCCTTCCGCGGCATCGTTATTCGGAAACCGCCGGTGGACGAACACGGCAGATCGATCTTTGTATCTGAAAGCGTGCGGAGCACTGGAAAAGATCCGTGAGGATGAGGAAATTCTTTCCCGGCAGGATGCCATGGAAGAATTTATGTTTCTCGGCCTTCGAATGACACAAGGGATCTCGACGACGGAGTTTGAGGAGAAGTTTGGAAAGGAGATCCATGCCGTATACGGCGGGGTTCTGAAGAAATACGAAGCGATGCATCTTTTACAGGAACACAGCGGGCGCCTGGCTCTGACACGCGATGGGATTTCCGTCAGCAATGTGATTCTGGCAGATTTTCTGCTGTAAAAAGATGATAAAGAAATAGAACAAATGTTTGCACAACGCACGGCGGTGTGCTATAATGGGAGAAAACGAGACAAGATTCCTGTCCCTGTCCGGACAGGGATTCCAATTAATAAGAGGAACAGTTATGGCAGAGAAAAAAGAGTTTATCAGAATACGGGGAGCCAGGGAGAACAACCTGAAAGCACTGAATGTCGATATCCCCAGAAACCAGTTTGTTGTATTTACGGGCCTCAGCGGTTCAGGAAAGAGTTCGCTTGCGTTTGACACGATCTATGCGGAGGGCCAGCGGCGGTACATGGAGAGCCTTTCCTCCTACGCGCGCCAGTTCTTAGGACAGATGGAAAAACCGAATGTGGACAGCATCGAAGGCCTGCCGCCTGCTATTTCGATCGATCAGAAATCGACGAACCGGAACCCGCGTTCCACCGTCGGAACCGTGACGGAGATTTACGATTACTTCCGTCTTCTGTACGCGAGAATCGGTATTCCGCACTGCCCGAAGTGCGGAAAAGTCATCAGCCGCCAGTCGGTGGACCAGATGGTCGATCAGATCATGGCACTCCCGGAGCGGACGAAAATCCAGCTTCTCGCGCCGGTTGTGCGCGGCCGCAAGGGAAGACACGAAAAGGTGCTCGAACAGGCAAAACGCAGCGGCTATGTCCGCGTGATGATCGACGGCAGCCAGTATGAGCTGTCCGAGGAGATCACGCTGGATAAGAACCTGAAACACAACATTTCCATTATTGTGGACCGTCTTGTAGTCAAACCGGACATTGAGAAACGTCTGACGGATTCCGTCGAGAACGTACTGGATCTGGCGGACGGCCTTCTGGTGGTCGACACGATGGACGGAAATCAGCTCAACTTCAGCCAGAGCTTTTCCTGCCCGGACTGCGGCATCAGCATGGAGGAGATTGAGCCGAGAAGCTTTTCCTTCAACAACCCGTTCGGCGCCTGCCCGAGCTGTGCCGGCCTTGGCTACAAGATGGAGTTCGACGAGGATCTGATGATTCCGGACAAGACCGTATCCATCGCAGACGGAGCCATCACCGTGCTCGGCTGGCAGTCCTGCACGGACAAATCGAGCTATACGAGAGCCATTCTCGATGCGCTCGCAGAGGAGTACGATTTTTCCCTTTCCACTCCGTTCTGTGAATATCCGAAAAAAATCCACGATATCCTGATTTACGGAACGAACGGAAAATCCGTCAAGGTGCATTACCGCGGTCAGCGCGGCGTCGGTGTGTACGATGTGGCTTTTGAGGGGCTGATCAAAAATGTAGAGCGCCGCTACCGTGAGACCGGATCGGATTCTACAAAACAGGAATACGAAACCTTCATGCGTGTGACCCCGTGCCAGGCGTGCCATGGCCAGCGTCTGAAACCGACGTCGCTTGGTGTGACGGTCGGAGATAAAAATATTTTTGAAGTAACATCCCTTTCCATCGACAATCTGCAGAAGTTTATGCAGAACCTCGAACTCTCCGAACAGCAGCTGCTGATCGGAAAGCAGATTTTAAAAGAGATCCGTGCGCGTGTGAGCTTCCTTGCGGATGTCGGATTAAACTATCTGACCCTGGCGCGTGGAACGGCATCGCTGTCCGGCGGTGAGGCGCAGAGAATCCGTCTGGCAACGCAGATCGGCTCCGGCCTTGTCGGTGTCGCCTATATTCTCGACGAGCCGAGCATCGGTCTTCACCAGAGAGACAACGACAAACTTCTCGCGACGCTGAAACATCTGCGTGACCTCGGAAACAGCCTGATCGTCGTGGAGCACGACGAGGATACGATGCGCGCCGCTGACTGCGTTGTCGATATCGGCCCGGGAGCCGGTGAGCACGGCGGAGAGCTGGTGGCGATCGGAACGGCGGAAGATCTGATGAAAAATCCGAATTCCATCACCGGAAAATACTTAAGCGGAGAGCTGAAAATTCCGGTTCCGTCCGAGCGCAGAAAGCCGACGGGCTGGCTGAAGGTAGTCGGAGCAAAAGAGCACAATCTGAAAAATATCAACGTGAATTTCCCGCTCGGTGTCATGACCTGCGTGACCGGAGTCTCCGGATCGGGAAAGAGTTCCCTTGTCAATGAAATTCTGTACAAACGGCTGGCAAGAGATCTGAACCGTGCGCGGACGATTCCGGGTGCACACAAAGACATCATCGGTATGGAACAGCTCGATAAGGTCATCGACATCGACCAGTCCCCGATCGGAAGAACACCGCGTTCCAATCCGGCAACGTACACAGGTCTGTTCGATCAGATCCGCGACCTGTTTGCGGCAACGCAGGATGCCAAGGCGCGCGGCTACAAGAAGGGAAGATTCAGTTTTAATGTGAAGGGCGGCCGATGCGAGGCCTGCGGCGGCGACGGTATCCTGAAGATCGAAATGCACTTCCTGCCGGATGTCTATGTGCCGTGTGAGGTCTGCCATGGAAAACGGTACAACCGTGAGACACTGGAAGTCAAATACAAAGGAAAGAGCATCTACGATGTGCTGAATATGACGGTCGAGGAGGCACTGGAATTCTTCAGGCCGGTACCGTCGATTTTCCGGAAATTACAGACCCTGTACGATGTCGGCCTTTCCTACATCCGACTCGGCCAGCCGTCCACCACGCTGTCCGGTGGAGAAGCGCAGCGTATCAAGCTCGCAGCAGAGCTGAGCCGCCGCGGCACGGGAAAAACGATCTACATTCTCGACGAGCCGACGACGGGACTTCATTTTGCGGATGTCCACAAACTGGTGGAGATTCTGCACCGCCTGTCCGAGGGCGGAAATACCGTCGTTGTTATCGAACACAATCTGGATGTCATCAAGACGGCGGACTATATTATTGATATCGGACCGGAGGGCGGAGACGGCGGCGGAACCGTGATTGCGTGCGGAACGCCGGAGGAAGTGGCCAAGAGCCCGGTATCCTACACCGGAAAATATGTCGAAAAATATCTCTAAAAAATCCTTTCCATTTTAAAAGGGATTGTATATAATAAGAAGCGGGTTGGGTTCAGAACACATTCGATCCTTTTGTGTTTCGGGTGTTTTGAACCCGAACTTATTCTATACAAATTTCAAACAGATTAAAATAAAGAAAAATAAAAGAGAACAGGAAAGGGGATTACTATGGCTGCAACGACCGATATCGGAATTGATCTGGGGACGTCCAGCATCCTGGTCTATGCCAAGGGAAAAGGCATTGTATTAAAGGAGCCGTCCGTAGTTGCGTATGATAAAGATGCAGATAAAGTACGGGCAATTGGAGAAGAAGCGCGTCAGATGATTGGACGGACACCGGGCAATATTATGGCGGTCCGGCCCATGCGGCAGGGCGTGATCACGGACTTTCTGATCACCGAGCGCATGCTGCGCTACTTTATCCAGAAGGCAATGGGAAGAAGAGCATTCCGGAAACCGAGAATCAGCATCTGTGTGCCGTCCGGTGTGACGGAAGTAGAGCGGAAGGCTGTGGAGGAGGCAACGTACCAGGCGGGAGCCCGGGAAGTGCTGATCGTGCCGGAGCCGGTGGCAGCGGCAATCGGATCCGGAATTGACATTACGAAACCATGCGGAAATATGATCGTGGACATCGGCGGAGGCACGACGGATATCGCTGTGATCTCGCTTGCGGGAACCGTTGTTTCTAATTCGGTCAAGATTTCCAGTGAGACATTTGACCAGGATATCATCCGCTATGTACGGAAAACATACAACGTATTTATCGGAGAACAGACCGCAGAGGCAGTGAAAATCCGGATTGGTTCCGCTTATCCGCGGGCCGAGGAGAAAACGATGGAGATCAAGGGAAGAAACGTCATCACCGGACTTCCGGCGACGATTACGGTTTCCTCCGACGAAATCCGAGGTGCCCTTGTCCAGACGACAAACCAGATTGCGGACGCGATCTGTGCCGTGCTGGAAAAAACGCCGCCGGAACTGGCATCCGATGTTTCCGACCGCGGCATTATCCTGACCGGAGGCGGCAGTCTCCTTGCCGGAATGGACGAGCTGATCCAGGAGCGGACCGGCATCAATACCGTGACAGCAGAAAATCCGGCGAGCGTCGTTGCGCTTGGAACCGGCCAGTACCGCGAAGTGATGAATGAATTTGAAAGCCAGTTTTGATAAAAGATGAGTGAAAAAGAAAAAGTAGAAGGCTACGTAGAACACATTATTTTCCGAAATGAGGAGAACGGCTATACCGTCCTGAATCTGAGCATGAAGGGGCGCGAGCTGACATGCGTCGGCACGCTTCCGATGATCGGAGAGGGCGAGCTGATCGAGGCTTCCGGAGATTATATTGAACATGCTGCCTATGGAAAGCAGTTCCGCATTGAATCCTATGAGACGAAAGTTCCACAGGATTCTGTTGCATTGGAGCGGTATCTCGGTTCCGGTGCGATCAAAGGAGTCGGTGCGGCGCTGGCGGCAAGAATTGTGCGCCGCTTCGGTGACGATACGCTTCGGATCATCGAGGAAGAGCCGGAGCGCCTCGCGGAGGTAAAGGGAATCAGCGAGCGGAAAGCGCGTGAAATTGCACAGCAGGTGGCAGAAAAAGCCGAAATGCAGAATGCGATGATTTTCCTCTCGGGATATGGCATTGCACTGAATCTCGGTGCAAAGATTTATCAGCAGTACGGGGACAATGTGTACCGGATTTTAAAGGAAAACCCGTATAAAATGGCGGAAGATATCGCAGGCGTGGGATTTCGGACGGCGGATGAGATTGCCGGAAAAATCGGGATTGCCGTGGACAGCGAATTCCGCATCAAGAGCGGTCTTTCGTATGTGCTGAATCAGGCGACGGCAGAAGGCCATGTCTATCTGCCGGAACCGGTGCTGCTTCGGAGAGGGCAGGAACTTCTCGGCGTAGAACCGGAGCGGATGCAGAAATCTCTGCAGGATATGGCAATCGACAAAAAAGCGGTCATCCGCGAGCTCCCGGCCGAACGGGAAGGGGATGAGCCGCTGCGGATTGTGTACGCCAGCCAGTATTATTATCTGGAACTGAGTACGGCGCGCATGCTGCATGAGCTGAATATTACATGCGAGGAAGACCGTGAGGCAATCGAAAAGCGGATCGGAAAGATCGAGAAAAAATATCAGATCGAGCTGGATGAGATGCAGAAGACGGCAGTCGTTGAGGCGGCATACAGCGGTCTTATGATCCTGACCGGAGGTCCCGGAACCGGAAAAACGACGACCATCAATGCGATGATCCATTATTTTGAGGCAGAAGGCCTCGACATTTTCCTGGCAGCGCCGACCGGAAGAGCGGCGAAACGAATGACAGAGGCAACTGGCTGTGAGGCATGCACGATCCATCGTCTTCTGGAACTGACGGGAAATGTGGATGATTCCTCGGCAAATGTGCATTTTGAGCGGAACGCAGATAATCCGCTCAACGCGGATGTCATCATCATTGATGAGATGTCGATGGTTGATATCCACCTGATGCATGCCCTTCTTTCCGCGATGGTGCCGGGAACAAGGCTGATCCTGGTGGGAGACCAGAACCAGCTTCCAAGTGTCGGCCCGGGCAGTGTCCTCCGGGATCTGATCCGTTCGGAATGCTTTCCGATTGTCTGCCTGACACACATTTTCCGGCAGGCATCCCAGAGCGATATTGTTGTCAATGCACATAAGATCCATAATGGGGAAGAGGTTATACTGGACAATAAGAGCAAAGATTTCTTCTTTTTGAAACGGTACGATGTCAACGTGATCTGGAAAGTGCTGGTGACGCTGGTGTCCCAGAAACTGCCGCGTTATGTGGATGCCCGCCCGCAGGATATCCAGATTCTGACTCCGATGCGGAAAGGTGCACTCGGCGTGGAAAATCTGAATCAGATTCTGCAGAAATACCTGAACCCGCCCGCACCGGACAAAGCCGAGCGGGAAAATGGAGGTAATATCCTCCGCGAGGGCGACAAGGTCATGCAGATCCGCAACAATTACCAGATGGAGTGGGAAATCCGCGGCATCAACGGAATCGTGGCGGAGCGCGGTATGGGTGTATTCAACGGAGACCTCGGCATGATCCGGAGTATCAACCCGTATACCGAGGTGATCACCGTGGAGTTTGAGGAAGGAAAATTCGCAGACTATACGTTCAAACAGGCGGACGAGCTGGAGCTCGCCTACGCCACAACGATACATAAAGCGCAGGGAAGCGAGTACCCGGCGGTTGTGATTCCGCTGCTCGGCGGCCCGCGCATGCTGATGACGCGGAATCTTTTGTATACGGCCGTGACGAGAGCCAGAAAGTGCGTCACCATCGTTGGAAGTGATGTGACATTCCAGGCAATGATCGGAAATCATATCGAGGCGAACCGGTATACAACGCTCGCCAGAAGAATCTGGGAAATGCGGGAAGAAAACGCGTAAACACGTTTTTCCGGGGCATGGATGCGGCTGCATCCGGCAGAGTGGATAAGGGAAAGCGCAGGTTACATGAAAGAAAAAAATAAAACAGGAAACTGGCTTTTAAACGCAGTTTATCCGAGACGATGTCCCATCTGTGACGGACTGCTGTCACGTGAGGAGCCGTATCTATGCCGGAATTGTGTGGAAAAGATCCATCCGATTCTGGGCGCGCGGTGCAAAAAATGCGGGAAACCCGTGGGAAGTGAGGAAGAGTTCTGCCGGGACTGCAGCAGAACGAGGCACAGCTTCGACCGCGGTTTTGCGCCGTACGGTTACCACGGGGAACTTGAGGCTTCCCTGATGCGGTTCAAATATCATGAACGGCAGGAATACGCCGGATTTTATGCTCACGCGGCGTTTTTCTATGTGGGAAAGCAGATCCAGAGAAGAAATCCGGAGGTGCTCGTTCCGGTGCCGCTTCATCCGGCGAGACAGCGGCAGCGCGGCTACAATCAGGCGGAGGTATTTGCAGAAAAGCTGGCAGAAGAAATGGAACTTCCCATGAATGCCCGCCTGATCCGCCGTGTGAAAAAAACAAAACGCCAGAAAGCGCTTAGTCCCGCCGAGCGGCGGAAAAACCTGGAGGGAGCTTTTGCATTGGCAAAGCCGGGACAGATGAAATACTGCCGGATTCTTCTGGTAGATGACATTTTCACAACGGGAAGCACGGTTGATGCCATTGCGTCACTGTTGAAAGTGAATGGAGCAGAACAGGTGGATTTTGTTTGTGCGGCAATTGTAAAATAGTGTGTGAATATTTTGAGAATAGCTTTCCAATATCGGAAACATATGGTAAAATAAACATAATTTAGAACGGGAAGAGGAGACCAAGAGGCATGTTGGACGAAAAAAGGATTCGTCAGATGACAAAACTGGCTTTTTTCGAAAAAAAAGAAGAAAAAAATGCCTTACGAATCGGCCGCTATTTTCGGAGTGATTACATCGGAAAAGAGCTTCTGAAAAATTTTTTTCTGGCTTCCATCGGATACATTCTGGTACTTGCGGTTGCAGTCTTATATCATATTGAATGGTTGGTGGACGAGATAGACACAATCGACCTGCAGTTTGCAGCAGGGTGTCTGATCGCGTCCTATCTGTGTTTTCTGGCAGTCTATTCCATTGCCGTGTATGTGATCAGCACGATCCGTTACCAGGGAGCACAGAAAAAGCTGAAATGGTATGGAAAAGAGCTGGATGACCTGCAGAACATGTATGAGGAACAGGAAAAAAGCGGGAAGAAATCCGGGCGCAGGAGGAAGGAAACATGACAGTATTGATTGAACTGAAAGAAAAATTAAAAGAGTTTTACGGCTCCTGCAGCGGAATCGTACTTCCGATTGTGAAATTTCTGCTCGCTCTTGCTGTATTTCGTGGTATTAATTCCAATCTCGGCTATCTGAAGATGCTGGACAGCATGTATGTGGTATTGATTCTGTCACTGATCTGCGCTATCTTGCCATTGAATGGAATGGTTTTCCTTGCAATGCTGGTGATCATCGGCCACTGCTTTGCACTTCACATGGTAATCGCGGGTCTTGCGGCGCTGGTTCTGCTGGTGCTCTGGTTTCTATATCTTCGCTTTGTGCCGAAGGATGCGCCGGCACTCCTTTTGACACCGCTCGCATTCTGGCTTCACGTGCCATCTGCCGTTCCGGTTGCCTATGGTCTTGCCGGCACGCCGCTCTCTGCATTTTCAGCAGCCTGCGGTGTCGTTGTCTACTATATGTGCGACATGATTCACGGAAAAATGGAGCCGCTGCTTCATGCGGCGGAAGCACCGGAGATCACGGCAGTCGTACAGGAATTTTTCAACGGCCTCTTCCGCAATGAGGAAATGCTGCTGGTTCTGATCGCCTGCGCACTGACCGTACTTCTTGTCAATGCAATCCGCCACAGCAGTGCGGACTATGCATGGGAGATTTCCATTGTGGCAGGTTCGGTTGCCTATGCGGTTATTATGATTGCCGGAAGCCTGGCACTGGATGTACAGATTGCACTCCCGATGGTTCTGATCGGGGCGGCGGCCGGCTGTCTGGTTGGATTTGTTCTGGAGTTTTTCCTGTTCGGTGCAGACTACACCCGGACAGAATACCTGGAATATGATGACGACGATTATTATTACTACGTAAAAGCCGTTCCAAAATTCAATGTGACAAAGGCACAGCGCCGTGTGACTTATATTCGGAATGAAAAGAAAAAAGAACCGGATCTGACAGACGAGGAACTCGATGCTCTGGCAAATCTTGGACATACAGAAGAATCCGGGAACAGCAGGGATCTTGATGAGATCGAGGAAAAAAAAGAAATAGAAGAAATAAACGAAACAGAAGAAATAAACGAAACAGAAGAAATAAACGAAACAGAAGAAATTCAGGAAGAAGAAATTCCGCCGCTGGACGAGGGCGATTATCAGGATGTGGATTATAAGAGCATGCTGGAGGACACCTTAAAGGATCTTTAAAAGAATTTTGAAAATCAGAAGAAAACCGGCCGGGGGAAAAGAAAGGAAGTGACAGTGTGCGTGGCGTGTGGAACTGGATTGTCACAAGAACGGCAGACTACGGGCTGCCAAAACAAATTGAACTGATTGATATTGTGCAGATTCTGCTCATTGCATTTTTCGTCTATCACCTGATCCGCTGGCTGCAGAATACAAAGGCCTATACGCTGATGAAAGGTATTTTTCTGATTGGTGTCTTTGTCATCATTGCAAACGTGCTGAAAATGCAGACGATTCTGTGGCTGTTCGGAAACATCGGCGGGGCGGCGATCACAGCGGTTGTAATTATCTTTCAGCCGGAGCTTCGAAGAGTGGTCGAGCAGATTGGAGAAAAGAATCCGCTGTCTGCCATTTCTTTTGCGAGCGGCCAGGAGGAAAATGAACGGTTCAGTGACAAAACCATCAATGAACTGGTAAGGGCCAGTTTTGAAATGGGAGAAGTAAAGACCGGAGCGCTGATCGTCATCGAAAAGACCATCACCCTGGAGGAATATGAAAAGACCGGAATCCCGATTGACGGCGTTCTGACCAGCCAGCTGCTGATCAATATTTTCGAACACAATACGCCGCTGCACGACGGAGCCGTGATTGTACGGAACAACCGTGTCACGGCAGCAACATGTTACCTGCCGCTGTCCGACAACATGGATCTGAACAAGAATCTTGGAACACGCCACCGTGCAGGTGTCGGCATCAGTGAGGTGACGGATTCCTTTACGATTATTGTCTCCGAGGAAACCGGAAATGTGTCGTATGCTTCCGGCGGAGAACTCCACACGGCAGTAACACCGAGCGACCTTCGGGAGCAGCTTCACAAAATCCAGAAGCTCGCGAAAAAACCGGAAGAGAAGAAAGGATGGCATATCCGCGGAATGCGTCAGAAAGTGGAGGGAGAGAAGAAATGAAAAAGAAAATTCTGAAAAAGCTTCTGAACAATCTCCCTTTGAAAATTCTTTCTATCCTGATTGCCATTGTAATCTGGTACGTTGTGGTCAGTGTGAATGACCCGATTGTGAAAGAGCGCTTTGATGTCCCCGTGCAGGTGACCAATGAAGCCTACATCGCAGCCGGAAAGAAAACATACCAGATTGCGGAGGAATACCAGACGGTCACGGTTACTGTCACGGACAACAACTCGGTTGTCAGCCGGCTGAAGGCATCGGATATCACCGTCACGGCCGATCTGACCCAGATTGTGACGATGGATACAAACCCGGTTTATGTGCCGATCAAGGCAGCGTGCTCCATGGTAAAACAGGAAAAACTGAGCACAGTGACAGCAACGATCCCTGTGGAAATCGAGGATGTGGACAGCGAAAAATTCCCGATCACAATTGACGCAGGAAATACGAAACCGGCAAAAGATTACGAAGTGGGAACGATGACTTCCGATCCGGAGAGCATCACCATTTCCGGCCCGACGTCCCTGATCAATAAGATCAGCAGTGTGGTGGCAAAAGTAGATGTAACCAATATGCGGAATTCCGGAACCGTCACGGCGGATCTGATGATTATTGATAAAAACCAGGATGAGATGCCGGAATCCCAGATGGAATTTTTGAATTTCGACAGCGGCTCCCCGCAGGTGGATGTGGATATTGAACTGTGGCGCCGTGTATCCGGTATTAAGCTGAGTGCACTGTACAGCGGAACTCCGGCAGACGGCTATCAGATTAAAAATATCTATACCACACCGGAGGAAATCACCGTTGCCGGATCCGAGGAGGCACTTGCAAAGCTGGCGGATGAAGGCAATACGATTGAAATTCCGGAAGACTATACCTCCGTTGCAGGACAGCGCTCCGATGTGGAGACGACGGTTGACTTAAGCGATGTTCTCGCCGATGTGACAGATCTGAAAGTATCTTCCAGTTCGTCTGCATCCGTTACCGTTCACGTAACGGTTATGCCGAATGAGAGCAGGGAATTTGAACTTGATGTCGATCAGATCGAGACGGGCAATCTTCAGTCCACTTATACCGTTCTGTATGATCAGACACAGCTTGCAATCCGCATTAAAGCATCGGACAAAAATCTGGCCAAATTAGATACTTCCCAGATCAACGCATCCATAGATCTGAATGGAATGGGTGTCGGGGATTACGAGGTACCGGTAAAAATCACACTGCCGGATGGCTATGAGCTCGTAGACAGTGTCAAGACAACGATTCATATCAAAGAAAAAGCAGTAGCAAATAAAACGACAGGAACAAATTAGGAGGGAAACCAATGGTAAGCGGAAAAGTGACCGTGAAAAATCCAACCGGCCTTCATCTTCGCCCGGCCGGAACCCTGTGCAAACAGGCAATGCAGTTTAAATCATCTATTACATTCCACTACGGAGATGGAAATACAGCAAATGCAAAGAGCGTCTTAAGCGTCCTTGGCGCATGCGTCAAATGCGGAGACGAAATTGAGCTGTTCTGCGAGGGAGAGGACGAGGAGGAAGCTCTGCAGTTCCTTGTCAATTCCATCCGGACGGGACTTGGGGAAGAACTGTAAGGAGAAAGAACAATGAAGAAATATGATTATGTTCTGGTTGGCGCCGGTCTGTATTCCGGAGTGATTGCTTATCTTGCCGGTCAGGCAGGGAAAAGCTGTCTTGTACTGGAACGAAGAGATCATACAGGCGGAAATATTTACTGTGAAGAAATCGAGGGAATTCATGTACACAAGTATGGAGCGCATATTTTCCATACTTCGAATAAAGAGGTGTGGCAGTTTGTCAATTCGCTGGCAGAATTCAACCGTTATACAAACTCGCCGATTGCCAACTACAAAGGCGAAATTTATAATATGCCGTTCAATATGAATACCTTCAGTAAAATGTGGGGAATCCGCACACCGGAAGAGGCGAAAACAATCATCGAAGAGCAGAGAAAAGCTGTTCCGGGAGAGCCGAAAAATCTGGAAGAGCAGGCGATCAAACTGGTTGGAAAAGATATTTATGAAAAGCTGGTCAAGGGTTATACAGAAAAGCAGTGGGGAAGAGACTGCAGTGAGCTGCCGAGCTTTATCATCAAACGGCTTCCGGTGCGCTTTACGTATGACAACAACTATTTCAATGACCTTTATCAGGGAATTCCGATTGGCGGCTATAACGTTCTGACAGAGCGGCTTTTTGAAAAAGCGGATGTACAGACAGGTGTTGATTTTCTGGAAGATAAAGGAAAGTACCTGGCGATGGGTGAGAAGGTGATTTACACCGGAGCGATTGATGCGTTTTACGATTATGCACTTGGCAAGCTGGAATACCGTACGGTGCGCTTTGAAACAGAAGTGCTGGATACCGACAATTATCAGGGCGTGGCTGTAGTAAACTACACCGATCGGGAGACACCGTATACGCGTGTGATCGAACATAAGCATTTCGAATTCGGAACCCAGAAAAAGACCGTCATTTCCAGAGAGTATTCCACCGACTGGAAAGAGGGGATGGAGCCGTACTACCCGGTGAATGATGCCAGAAACCAGGAACTTTATCAGAAATATGCCGCACTTGCGGAAAAAGAAGAGAAAGTTATCTTTGGCGGAAGACTTGGAGAATACAAGTATTACGATATGGATAAAGTCATTGAGGCTGCACTGAACCAGTGGGAGAAAATGCAGCGGTAGGAAAAGAACTGCAAACGGAAATCAATCAAAACGGACTGCACACTTGACAGCAGTCCGTTTTTTGACTATATTATAAACGATATCCGGCTGGAAAATACCGGAAAATAAGAAAATGAAAGAGGTCGTTATGAGAAAAGAATATGATGACGAGGATGAAATCCCGGAAAGACGCCATTCCTCAGGAAAGAAAAAGAAGAAATTCGGCTGGGTTAATGTGCTCACCATCCTTCTCGTAGTTGTACTGGTTGTGCTCGTCGGTGTCTATGCTGTAATCAATCACTATTACAGCAAGAGTAACTACGTAAGCGATGATAAAATCACGATCAATAAATCCACAGAGGTTGAGACAGAAAGTACCGGGTTGACTGATGAGGAGACGGATGCCCTGCAGTCTGAGATTTTAAATGAGACACAGGACATTGAACTTCCAAACAACAATAACGTGTACAACATTCTGCTGATCGGTGTTGACCGTCGTGACAAAACGTGGTATGGAAACTCCGATTCCATGATTCTGATGTCCATCAATAAAGATACAAAACAGATCCACATGACATCCTTTATGCGTGACCTGTATGCAAATATCCCGGATGTCGGTGTGAAAAAACTGAATGCAGCCTGCGCATATGGCGGCGGTCCGCTGGTTGTACGAACCATCGAGGACAACTACAAACTGCCGATTGACAATTATGCAAGTGTTGACTTCGATTCCATGATTGACATTATCGATGCCATCGGCGGAATCGAGCTTTCGCCGAGCGATGATGAAATCCGTGTAGCGAACCAATATGTTGATGAAATGTGCAGACTCCGTAATGTGGATGCTTCCGCCCATCAGTATACAGCAGGCGGAGAGCAGCATGTGGATGGCTATCAGGCAGTTGCATATGCAAGAATCCGTTACGTTGGAAATTCTGATTATCAGAGAACGGAGCGTCAGCGAGAGGTTTTAAGCAAGATGATGCAGAAAATGAAATCGTCAAGCGTAACAGAACTGAGTGCACTGGCGGATACCATTCTTCCAAGTGTTACCCATAACATTGATCAGTCTACATTGATGACATTGATCGGAGAGCTGCCGACAATTCTGTCCTACGAGATTGTACAGAGCCGTGTACCGTACGACGACTTGTACTCCAGCAAGGGTGAGATGCTTGTTCCGGACTTCGCAGCAACCATCTCGAGACTTCAGACAGAGATCTATGGATCTACCACGGTAAACGAATAAAAGAACAGTAAAAAGCCTTCTGTTTCCGGTCAGAAAACCGGGGTCAGGAGGTTTTTTCTGCCCGAAAAACAGGAAAAAACCATAAGAAATTTGTAAGGTATTTTACCGGCGGATAACTTGAAATAGATGGAAAAATGTAGTAAGCTATAAATTGTATAAGAGTAAAAAAATGGGAGGATGAATAAGAATGAAAAGAAAGTTTCTGGCCGCAGCCGTACTTGGCGTCATGGTAAGTGTTACACCAGCCGGTGCATATGCAGCTTCTACAGAAACCAGTCCATTACCGGTAAATTCGGAAAGTGATACTGTAGCTCAGGCCGAAGACGAAGAAACGACTCCGACTCCGGCACCAACTGAGACCCCAGAGGTTACACCGAGTGAGACTCCGGCTCCAACCGAGGCGCCGACCGCAACACCAACCGTAACACCAACTGAGACCCCTTCCGAGACACCGACGCCGAGCGCAACTCCGGCTCCGGAAGTAAGTAATCTGAAGGAAGGCTGGAACAGCGTTGAAAAAGATGGAAAGAAACAGTTTCAGTACGGAGTTCTGGATGAGAATAATAAGGTGGTAGCTGCTACCGGACCAATAGAAATCGACGGCGTCGATTATGCGTTTGACGAAAATGGCTATATGCTGACCGGTGAAGTAGAGCTGACGGATGAAGATGGAAAAACCGGAATCTACTACTTTGAGACAGAAGGGGAAGATCCTGCAAAAGATGAACTTGGTTCGAGACAGCAGGGTATTTGTGAAGGAAAAGTATTTGCACCGGAACTGAAAAAAAATGAACTTGTTACCATCAAATTTGAGGATGGCAGTGTGGATGATTACTATGCCGATGAAGAAGGCTATGCAGTCTGGAGCACAACTCAGAAAGTAGGAGATGTAACATATCTGTTTGGCAATGATGGAACCCGCGTAAAAGAGGCAGGTTTCCAGACTGTTGTTGATGAAAACAATGTAACGCATACCTATTATCTGAATGCAGAAGACAGCACTGTATCTCTTGGAAATCACAATGCGTATCAGCAGGGAGATCGTACGGTAAGCTGGTTGACGGTTGGCTCTAACTGGTACTTAGTGGATGCGGAAACAGGGGAACTTCTTTCAGGATGGCAAAAGGTAGATACAGCAATCTACTATATGAAACCAGCTTCCTTTGATGCAAACGGAAATTTGAAAGATGGAAGTTTCGAGATGGAAACCGGTAATCAGAAAAATAAATCCGGCTGGGCACAGATTGATGGAAAATGGTACAGCTTCTGCAGCTGGGGCGGCGTACGGACAGGCTGGTTCAATTACGATGGAAATAAATATTATCTCCATGAAGACGGTCATATGGAAGACAACGCGCTGAATGTGAACGGAACCATGTATCTCTTCAAGAGCTGGGGCGGCATGTGTGTCAACGATGTTGGAAGCTATAATGGAAATTATTATTACGTTGGTGCTGACGGAGCCGTTTCGACGACAACAGGATGGAAAAAAATTAAAACCAGCACGCAGACAATCTGGTACTGGGCAACTGCAGACGGCGGAAAACTGCTGACGAATTCCTGGCTGGATTACAATGGAAACAGCTATTATCTGAAAGCCGATGGAAAAATGGCTTTTAATGAGTGGCTGGATAACACCTATTACTTCCGCAGCTGGGGTGCGGCCTACAAAAACGCATGGGCAAAAGTCAACAATGTATGGTATTATTTTGACGGAAATGGAAAGAAATATACCAGCGGCTGGCTGACCTACAAAGGAAATAAGTATTATCTGAAATCCGATGGAACCATGCTTGCCAATGAATGGCTCGATGGAAAATACTACTTCAAGAGCTGGGGTGGTATGTATAAAAACGAATGGGGCAAGTCCGGCGATACCTGGTACTGGTTTAATGCAGATGGAACCAAACGGACGCAAAAAGGCTGGTTCCTCTATGATAAAAATTATTATTATCTGGATAAAGATGGAAAAATGCTGACCGGCTGGGTTTACCATGACGGTAACTATTATTACATGAAGAGCTGGGGCGGCATGGCACATGACGAGTGGATTCTTCATGATAAGAACTGGTACTACTTCAAGAGCTGGGGCGGCATGTACCATGATCAGTGGCTGACACTGAACGGTTCTCAGTATTATTTCCGCAGCTGGGGCGGAAGATATCAGAACTGCACCGCTACGATCAATGGAAAACAGTACAAATTCGATGCTTCCGGACGCAGAATCACGGAAGGATGGGAGTACATCGGAAAATACCGCCGTTACCGCAAAGCAGACGGTTCTTTGATGGAGGATGTGACAAGCATCTTCAATCCGTCATCCAAATACATCACAGTAGACAGAACCCGCGGACGTGTCACCATTTACGGCTATAACAGTGCAACCGGTTCTTACGATACCCCGATCAAATCAATGATCTGCTCCGTAGGAAATCCAATCAGTTACACTGCAGCAGGAACATATAAAATCGGCTGGCAGTTGAAAAAGAAGCAAATGAGAGGTGAAGATTATGTGTGCTGGGCACCATATGTATCACAGATTTATGACGCTGTTTACTTCCATGGCGTAGCAAGCAGCACACCGGATCTGAATATGATCTCTGCCGTAGACTTCAATTCCCTGGGATCACCGATGTCACATGGTTGTGTCAGACTGACTGCAATCGATGCAAAATGGATTTATGATAACGTCAGCAGCGGAACAACGGTCCGCATTGGCGACAATCTGGATTATCCGCTGACAAACCCGACCCGTTATACCTGGACAGGCGGTGCTTTCGGAAGCGATCCGACATATCGATAAAAAATAGAACAGGAATACCTGTATGAGAAAATCCATCGGGGCAGCAGTGCCGCCGATGGATTTTCTGATAAGAAGACATCGGCCATTTTACAGGAAAGGAAGACAGATACGATGGAATTACAGGAAAAGAAAAAGAACCGGACAGAACAGAAAACAGATATGCAGA
This sequence comes from Blautia sp. AF32-4BH, assembly GCF_003460565.1. Taxonomy (NCBI): domain Bacteria; kingdom Bacillati; phylum Bacillota; class Clostridia; order Lachnospirales; family Lachnospiraceae; genus Blautia; species Blautia sp. AF32-4BH. Next base: position 484,513 of record NZ_QTVL01000001.1, read on the forward strand.
ATAAGGAAAAGGCATTGCTTACCCAACTTGACGAGATTGCAAAACAGGATCTCTGTCTGGCATTCTCCGGCGGTGTGGACAGCAGTCTGCTGCTGAAGCTTGTCATGGATGCATCTGCAAAATATGGAACAAAGGTTTATGCAGTAACCTTTCAGACACGGCTGCATCCGCCCTGCGACCTGGAGACAGCGACAAGAGTAGCAAAGGAGGTTGGCGCTGTTCATGAGGTCCTTTTTGTTGATGAGCTGGAGCAGGAGGCAATCCGTTACAATCCGGAAAACCGCTGCTATCTCTGTAAGCACTATCTATTTGGGAAACTTCTGGAATTTGCCCGCGATCACGGTGTCACCCAGGTACTCGACGGAACAAATGAGGATGACCTTCATGTCTACCGGCCGGGGCGAAAAGCGCTGAGAGAATATGGTGTCATCAGCCCGCTTGCAGCGTGTCATGTGACAAAAACAGAGGTAAAAGCACTTGCTGCAAAGTACGGCGTTTCCGTAGCACACCGTCCATCCACTCCATGTATGGCGACACGCCTTCCCTACGGGGCAGAAATTAACTATGACGTTCTGGATCGGATTGCGGACGGCGAAGCATGGCTTCATACGCTGTTCGGTGCGGAAGAGAATCTCCGTCTGCGTGTACATGGCGATGTGGTGCGTCTTGAAATCTCACCGGAGCGTATGGGGGAAGTGCTTGAGAAGAGAGAAGAAATGATTGCATATCTGAAAAAGCTCGGCTTTTCTTACCTGACGATGGATCTGGAAGGGTTCCGTTCCGGCAGTATGGATGAGAAAATAACACAGAAAGAGGAAACAAAATGAAAGCAATTTTAAGTGCGGACCGCAAATGGGGTCTGGGATATCAGGGACGGCTGCTGGTAAGTATTCCGTCTGATCTGCGATTCTTCCGTGAAACTACGATGGGACACGTTGTCGTGATGGGAAGAAAGACACTTGCTACACTACCGGCAGGGCAGCCCTTAAAAGGCAGAACGAATATTATTTTAAGCCGTGATCCGGAATGGACTGTCCGCGGCGCAACCGTTGTCCACAGTATCAAAGAGCTGATGGAAGTATTAAAGCCGTATGAGGACGACGATATTTATGTTGCGGGCGGCGGAGAAATTTACCGTCAGCTTCTCCCATACTGTGATACGGCATACGTCACACGAATTGACATGACGTATCAGGCGGATACCTTCTTTGAGGATCTTGACGAATCACCGGATTGGGAGATGGTAGAAGAGGGCGATGAGCAGACCTGCTTTGATATTGAATTTTATTTCACGGAATACCGAAGAAAGAATGAAAAGGCAGAACGCCCGAGATAAGGGTAAGACAGGACGTAAAAAACGGAGAAACCACAGAAAAAGCGGTTTCTCCGTTTTTTTCATATAGGATACAAAAAGTATCAGTGCTGTCCGCCTGCAGAAAGCTCCAGCATTTTTTTCTTAATATCATTTTCGAGCTGTACCAGCTCAACTTCAGCGGCGGCACGTTTCTGGCGGCCGTCCTCCTGAATCTTCATCACTTCATCGAGGGTAGAGATCAGGCTCTGGTTCGTCTGTTTTAAGGTTTCCATATCGACGATACCGCGCTCAGATTCTTTTGCAGTCTCGATCGTTGCCATCTTCAGATTCTCCGCATTCTTTTTCAGAAGCTCATTTGTCATATCCGAAACCTGGCGCTGTGCTTTGGCAGCCTCAGTCGAGTGATGAACGCCGAGTGCAATGATCATCTGGTTTTTCCAGAGCGGAATGGTGTTGACGAGTGTGGATTGGATCTTTTCGGCCATTACAGAATCGCTGTTCTGAAGCATGCGGATCTGCGGCGCTGTCTGGATCGAAACCATACGGGTCAGTTCCAGATCATACAGTTTCTTCTCAAATCGGTTGCAGAGATCTTCGAGATCCTTGGCAGCCTGTGCATCTTCGGCCTTTCCGGTCATCTGCGCTTTATTCTGCAGATCACGGAGTTCTGTGGAACGTACCAGCTCCAGCTTTTTCTTTCCAGCGAGAATGTACATGGTCAGCTCTTTAAAATAATTCAGGTTCTGTGCATACATCTGATCCAGAATGGCAATGTCTTTCAGAAGCTGCCGCTGGTGGCCGTCGAGCACGTCACAGATTTTATTGACATTCACCTCTGCCTTGTCATACTTCGCTTTCATTGCATTGATTTTGTTCGTGCTTTTCTTAAAGAAAGAGAATGGTCCCTTTTCTTCTTCAGCGTCAAACGTTTTCAGCTCTGTCACAACAGAGGTGAGCAGATCGCCGATTTCCCCGAGATCTTTGCTTCTGACGTTCTCCAGCGTTTTCTCGGAAAAGTCTGCCATTTTCTTCTGTGCACCGGCACCGTACTGCAGAATGCCGTTTGTATTGGCAAGATCAATCTGGGAAACAAAGGCATCCACCATGGCTTTCTGTTCGTCGGACAGAACAGAATCATCCATGACCTCTTTCTTTTCTTCCGGCTGCTGTACCGGAAGTTCCGGTTCCGGCTCCGGAGTGCCGAAACTTAAGCTTGGAATTTCAGTGGTGTCCTTTACAAAATCATTCATGTTTTCTATTCTCCTTTTCTTCGGTACGGAAACGTAACCGGTGATTTGATTTCAATTGTATAGCTTTGAATAGTTACATGTGAAGCGGCTCAATATCCTGCTTTGACGGACCTGCCTGATTTGTCAGTCCCTCCTGCGCCAGCATCGTCTGCAGAACAGAGATATCAGAAGAAATATCCCATGCCGTTGTCTGGAACAGATCGTCAAGCAGCTTTTCGAATGCGGCATTGATGGTATCCAGTGTGTCCTCGATTTCCTTCTTGGTTCGGAGGATATTGTCGCTTTGAATTGGTTCGTTCTCAAAGGAACGGTAAGCGTCGAGCAGCTTCCAGGTTGTCGGCATATAGTAATCCATAAATTTCCGCAGGGCGGCGGCTTCTTTTGGGCGCTTTTTTGCCTCCTCGAGAATCCGGGTAACAACCGTTTCTAGACGGCTCAGCTTGGCTGTGATGACTTCACCCGGCAGATCCAGGTTGCACTGATGGATCTTCTGAATATAAGATTCACATTCTTCCAGCATCTGCTGGTATTCCGGCGTTACACCGGAGGCCTCCAGCTGTTCACGTGCTTTCTGCTCAGCAATCTGCTGTTCCCTCTGGCTGGCGAGCATTGCGCGGTACTGGTCGTAGCAGTCATTTGTCACCATCAGACAGGTACCATTCTCGTCGAGGTGGCCCTGGCGCAGCATGGATTTATCAATCATGGTCGTAATATCGGTCAGAAGCTCACCTTTCTCACAGTGCATACTGTCGCAGAGTTCTTTCGTGGAAATATATTCCTTTGTGCCGATCAGCGTACAGATCTGGCGGAAATGGCGGACCAGACGCCGGTTTTTACTTCCCTTTTTCAGAAGAATGCCGCCGCCGATGGTAAATGCGGCAAAAATAAGAGAAGGAATCAGCGCGCTGTTGTCTGGACCTGCAAATAAGGAATACAGACTAAGCGTTGTGCAGCAGCCGAACAGTCCGGTGACACCCCAGCCGGCAGCCGTCTGAAATCCGCCGACAAGTGCAAGATCGGTGGATGGCATAAAGCGCTCGCGCAGTACACGACGTTCCTGTATGCGGCTGTTCCATTCCGTATTCTGCGGGGTCTGCCAGGTATGGGAAGGTTTGGGAACCGGGTTCGCGCTCTTACCCGGCATCGTGCCTCCCGGCCCGTAGGAATAGTGATGCGGTCCGGTCTGCTGCGCTGTATTATTATGGGAAGAATGCTGGCTGCTGTAGGAAGTATCTGCGGAATAGCCGCGGGACGGCTCCTGTGTGCCATTTGCACGGAATGGTCCCTTCCGGTTTGGGTAGACAAACTGGTTGATGGTGTCTGAAATCTTCTGGTTTAATTCCTGAAAATCCTGAGAATTTACAGCGTTATCCACAAGCTTTCCAATACTGTCGCCGACATCCTTTAAATCATCTTCAAAACTCATGACAGTTCCTTTCTGATGAGGTACTTTTTCTGTGTACCGTTTTCCATTTATTATACAATGCGATTGGAAATCTTACAAGCATACAGTGCTTAATTTTCTATGAAGCTGGAGCTGACGGGAATGGTTACAGTTCACAGGAAATGATTTTGTTTTTGGATGAGTTGAAAGAAAGCAGTAACTATTATATACTAAAGAATATCGAATGTCAGAAAAAATCAAATCAGAATAAAGGGGCCGCAATACTAAATGAATAAAAACGAAATTATCCAGATACAGGGAATGGAATATAAAGAAATGACAAAACAGCTTTTGAACAAATGTGCCTTAGCTACGCTCATTCCTTCGAAGGTCAGTCTCATCGGTATTAAGCCAAATCTGGTAGCACCTGTCCCGGCGGAGTTTGGAGGGACGACACATCCGGAGGTGGTTGCGGGGATCATCGAATATCTTCAGGAAAATGGATTTACTAACCTTCAAATCATGGAAGGTTCCTGGGTCGGGGATAAGACAGAGGAATCGTTTGAGGTCTGTGGATACCGTATGCTTTCGGAACAGTACAGCGTTCCGCTTATCGATGCGCAGAAGGAAAAAAGCATGCCGGTGCAGTGTGGTGATATGGAACTTCAGATTTGCGAATGTGCGAAAAAGGTGGATTTTATGATCAATGTCCCGGTCATGAAAGGCCATTGCCAGACTAAAATTACCTGCGCACTGAAAAACATGAAAGGTCTCTTGCCGAATAAAGAAAAACGTCATTTTCATGCCATGGGACTTCATCGGCCAATTGCGCATCTGGGGCTTGGGATTCATCAGGATTTTATTTTGGTGGATAATATCTGCGGAGACCTTGACTTTGAGGATGGCGGTAATCCGTTTATTATGAATCGCCTTTTCGCTGGGTTAGATCCGGTGTTGATCGATGCATATGTCTGCGAGGAACTGCATTATAAGCCAGAAGATGTCCCGTATGTCAAAATGGCAGAAGAGTTGGGCGTGGGCAGCGCTGATCTCACACGGCTTTCAATCCGCCAAATTGGCGAAATTGGTGAAAAAAGAGTGATTCCGGAAAAACGGAAGATCGTGGAACTGCAGGATGCCGTAGAGGAAGTTGAGTCCTGCAGTGCCTGCTACGGCTATCTGATCCCGGCGCTCGACCGGCTGAAGGAGGAAGGACTGCTGCAGGAACTCCACGAAAAAATCTGCATCGGGCAGGGATACCGGGGAAAGAGCGGGGCGCTTGGTGTGGGAAGTTGTACTTCAGGGTTTAAATACAATCTGAAAGGCTGCCCACCGACCGATGAGCAGATGTATGAATTTTTGAAGCAGTACATTGCAACTAGACGAAAAACAGAAGCAGAAAAATAGCAACAGAGGAGAGAGCGAATGAAAAAAGCAGTCAAAGCCATTTTAAATGTATTGTCCTACGGCGGAATTGAAGTAGAATCCGCCCGTCGGCTTGCCGATATCAAGAAGCTGGATCCGATCCGTATTTTTCTGCGAAAATTGGATATGGAAATATATAATGGGGACTACAAGGTTCCGATTCGGCTGTTCTTCCCGGATGAAAAAATGGAGGAGCATGGTGCAAAAGAAGCGATTCTGTTCTTCCATGGCGGCGGCTGGACAACCGAGAGTGTGGAGACATACGACCGTGTCTGCGCGCGCATGGCGCAGTCGACGGGGCAGATTGTTGTATCGGTAGAATACCGTCTTGCACCGGAGCATCGTTTCCCGACAGGCTTAGAAGACTGCTACGCCGCCGCCCAGGCAATGCTGCGCGGGGAGATTCTGCCGGAGGTAACGCCGGAAAATGTCACGATCATGGGCGACAGCGCAGGAGGAAATCTTGCGGCTGCGGTCTGCCTGATGGCGAGGGACAAAAAAGAACTGCTGCCGGGGAAACAGATTTTGATTTATCCGGCGGTGAATTCCTGTTACACAGAGAAATCACCGTACAAATCCGTGAAAACCAATGGAACCGGATACCTTCTGACCAGTGTCAAAATGGAAGATTATGTAATTCTGTATCAGCGGACCGAAGAAGACCGCAAAAATCCGTACTTTGCACCGGTACTGGCAGAAAATCTGCAGGGACTGCCGGACACGCTGGTACTGACGGCGCAGTACGATCCGCTGCGTGATGAGGGCGAGGATTATGCGAAAAAGCTGAAAAGGGCTGGCAATCTGGTTGAACATCATCGGATCAAGGGCGCATTGCACGGCTATTTTGCGCTTGGCATTGAACACCTATATGTGCAGGAAAGTTTTCAGTATATGAATGCATTTTTAAGGAAAGAAAAACAGCAGAAAAATGCAGACGAAGAACTGGAAAACATAGCAGCAGTGAAGAAACAATTGACACACGGGAAGGCGTAAGGAGGCATAGAAAATGAAGAAAGAACATTCTTCGCGCTGGAGAAAGCTGGACAACGCGGCACAGGCATTTCCGGCGGCCACCGGAAAAAAGGATACGAGAGTCTTCCGGTTTTACTGCCAGCTGAAAGAGGACATCCAGGCGGATCTGCTGCAGAAAGCGCTGGAGCAGACAATGGAGCATTACCCGGTGTTTTCCATGGTACTGCGGAAAGGTCTTTTCTGGTTTTATCTGGAGCAGCGCGATCTGCCAGCAAAAGTAGAAGAGGAAAAGCGTCCGCCGTGCAGTGAGATTTACGTACCCGACCACAAAACGCTTCTTTTCCAGGTTTCTTACTATAAAACCCGAATCAATTTCGAAGTATTCCATGCCCTGACAGACGGCACCGGTGCGATGCTGTTTCTGAAAGAACTGGTGAGCAATTATCTGATCCTGTGTCATCCCGAGGAAATCTTTTCAAAGGTCAGCGAAGACATGCTGACAGAGACAGATTTCGAGGAGGACAGCTTTTCACAGTATTACACCGGAAAGAAAAATGAAAAAGAAAAAAGCCGCCCGGCATACCAGATCAAAGGCGAGTATCTGGAGCAGGAGGAGATGGAAATTACTGAGATTCTGCTTTCCGCGGAAGCAGTTCATAAGTGCGCAAAAGCACATGGCGTGTCGGTGACGGCGTACCTTGCGGCGGCGCTGGTATATGCGGTATATGAAGAAATCCCGAAAAGCAGGCTGAAAAAGCCGGTTTCTCTGATGGTTCCAGCCAATCTCCGCAACTTTTTCCCATCTGCATCGATGACGAATTTCTGGAGTTGGATCGAGATTGCCTGTGATCTTGGGACGGAGGCATCGTTTGAGGATGCCCTGCAGATCACGGGAGCCGCGATGCAGAAAGAGGCGCTGAAGCAGGAGATTTCCACACGTATGAACGATCTGGTGCGGATTGAGCGGAATCCGGTGCTGCGCGCCGTGCCGCTGGAAATCAAAAATCTGGCGCTGATGGCGGGCACGACGCTCGGCGGACGAAGCATTACGACCGTCTATTCCAATATCGGCCGGATTCAGATGCCGCCGGAGTATGAAACATATATTGAGCGGTTCGGATTTTTCACCAGCACCGACAAAGTACAGATGTGTTCCTGTTCCTACGGTGACAGCATGGTGCTTGGAATCACATCTAAAATCGCTGATTCCAATATTGAACGGAACCTGATGCATCTGCTGCAGAAAGAGGGCATCGCCTGTGAACAGGAGGAAAATGATTTTCCGGGACAGAAAGAACAGCCGCACGGGACGGCCAAACTGGGATTGAAAATTTTTTCTTTCACCTGCATCGCGGCTGTCGTACTCTGCTGGATGATGAATTTCCTTGCAACGCCGCAGATGTGGTGGGCAGGTTATGCGACAGCGGGTGTGTTCTGCGCCTGGCTTCTGATCCGGGTGGGATATCAGAAACGGAAAAATCCACTCAAAAACAGTATGTGGCAATTGATCTTTATTATGATCGGTGCGATTCTGTGGGATTATGCGACGGGCTGGATCGGCTGGTCTGTCGATTTCGCAATTCCGCTCGCCGTTCTTCTGAATGGCGCGACGATGCAGATTCTGGCAAGAGCGTACAAAATGGAGGTCAGTGAATATCTTTTTTATCTGATGCAGTCCGGAGCAGCAGGAATCGTTCCGGCGATTTTGTGGCTGACGGGAACTGTCCGCATTACCTGGCCGTCCGTGATCTGCGTGGGCCTTAGTGTGCTGTATCTGATCGGGCTGTTTTTTTTCCGCGGAAAAGATTTTATGCGGGAAATGCAGAAAAAATTCCGGGTATGAAGGGAAAAGGTGATAGAAAAAATAAGAAGAGCAGGTAAGAAAAGTGGATGTTGGTCCCTTTTCTTACCTGCTCTTTTGAAACTTGTGTGTGTCTGCGGCGGAAAAGCCTGGAGAGATATCTACTGCGCCTTCTCCTCACAGCCGCAGGAATCCCACGACGGCATTTCATCCCCATTTTTAATCGCATCGCGAACCGCGCTGTAATACCGCACTTTCTGCTGAATATGCTCGAGATCAGATTCCATGCGCTCGATTTTCTCGCGTGTATTCTGCTCATGTTCCTTGAGAATGGCAACCATCTGGTCAATATTTCCCGGGATATCGTTCTCAAGCCGGAAAAACTCCTGAATCCCCGCAATCGGAAGCCCGGTGCGTTTGAAGCAGAGAATTGCGGTCATGCAGTCAATGTGCTGCTGGGTGTAAATTCGTTTCTTACTTTCGGTATGAATGACATCCGTCAAAAGTCCGATCTCCTCATAATAACGAAGCGTAGAGGCCGGAAGTCCAAAACGCTCGGACATTTCACGAATGGTGTAGGTCTGCTGTTCCATGGAAAAACCTCCTTGAACGATAGAGTTTGAATAGTAGAATAACTTCTTAAAGTATACTTTAAGAAAGTGAAATTGTAAAGAGAGAATCTTCGTTACGTTTCACTTGGCAGTGCAGCACTTGCTGTTTTGATGCGTAGGAAAGGAATATTTATCAGAAAGTGAGAAGAAAAAGTACATTGCTTATTTGCACTGGAATGGAATATAATAGAAAGCAGAAAAAACGTGAAAAATGTGAGGAATAATCGTGAAACAGGAAATTATAGCAGACCTGTCCCGGATTACGGAGGAGGAACAGGCGATTCTGGACGGCAAGACGGAAGTGGAAAAGGAGCGGTATTCGAGCGGGCAGAAGTTTGTGATGGATGCGGGAAAGCTGCTGGAGAGGGGAAAATTGATTGATATTCGGCCGCACACGCGGTTTGTTCGTTTTCCGGCGCACAGCCACAATTATGTCGAGATGATCTACATGTGCCAGGGAAGCACCGTGCACACCATCAACGGGGACCGGATCGAGCTGAAAACGGGTGAGCTGCTGATTCTGAATCAGAATGCAGTGCAGGAAATTGAACCGGCAGGGCGTGACGATATCGCGGTCAACTTTCTGATTCTGCCGGAGTTTTTTGACCAGACGCTGCGAATGATCGGGGCAGAGGAGAATCAGTTAAAGGATTTTATCGTCGGCTGTCTGAAAAGCGGGGAGGTACCGCTCTGTTATCTGCATTACAGAATCGCGGATGTCCTTCCGGTGCAGAATCTGATCGAAAATCTCGTCTGGACGCTCTTACATCACCAGAGCAATAAGCGGAGCATCAATCAGATTACGATGGGCCTTTTATTCCTGCAGCTCATGAACTACACCGAACGCGTGCAGGTGGGAGAGCAGTATTTTGAACAGGAGATGCTGCTCGGCGTATACCGCTATATCGAGGAACATTACCGGGAGGGCAGTCTTTCGGAACTGGCGGAAGAACTGCACTACGATTTTTACACCTTAAGCCGCATGATTCGCCGCCTGACCGGGAAAAACTACACTGAACTTGTCCAGAACAAACGCATCACCCAGGCCGCGTATCTGCTGGAAACGACAGGACTTTCCGTGGCAGACATCGGCGAGCGGGTCGGGTACGAGAACATGAGTTATTTTCATCGGATTTTTAAAGAGCGCTATGGAATATCGCCGAAGAAGTACCGGGTGGAGAAGAAAATACAATAGGACAAGAAAAACGGATCGAGAATCTGAACTTAAAACCAGATTTTCGATCCGTTTTTTGCGTGTAAATCGTATCAATTACTTACTGTTCATTTTCATCCTTCGGCAGCCGCACGATCCGTACCTTGTCGACTCTCCGGTCTGCCATTTTCAGTACAGTTACGTCGAGGCCATCCGAGACGAAATGATCGCCTTCCTTTGGCACGCGCTCGAGGATCCCCATGATCCATCCGCTGACCGTAAAGACGTCAAATTCTTTGTCAATATCGAGCTCTTCATACACCTTGTCGATGCTTGCCGTTCCGGTCACGAGGTATTCGTTTTCGGAAACTTTCTGGATTTCCTGTACAACCGCATCATGCTCATCCCAGATTTCGCCGACGAGCTCTTCGAGGATATCTTCCATGGTGATGATACCGTCGGTGCCGCCGAATTCATCAATGATAATGGCAATATGCGATTTCTTCGCCTGCATTTTTTTCAGCAGCGGGCCGACCTTCGTATTCTCGGTTACAAAGAGCGCCGGGCGGATGATGCTGCTTAGCGGTTTGTTGGTGTGGTAAATGTGGTTGTGGAAATCCTTCTGATACACAATTCCCACAATGTGGTCGATATCATCATCATACACCGGCAGCCGGGAAAATCCGGTGTCGGAGAAAGTCTTAGCGATCTCGGATTTCGTCGCATCGAGCGGAATGCCGATGACGTTGACACGCGGAGTAAAGATCTCTGCGGCCTCCATCTCCATGAAGCCGATTGCATTCTGAATCAGATCGCCTTCCTGGTCGTCGATGTCGCCCTCCTGGGTCGCCTCCTCGACGATGGTCATCAGTTCCTCATCGGTGATGCCGTGGTTTTCCGAGGATTTGAAGATGCGGGAGAGCAGCTTCTTCCACTGGGAAAAGAAAAACGTCACCGGGGTCAGCACGATCATCAGAATGTGGAGAAACGGTGCGGAAAATTTGGCGATCGTCTCCGGAGATTCTTTTGCAATGCTTTTCGGGGAAACTTCGCCGAAGATCAGAACCACGATAGTGGTTACGATCGTGGAAACCGTCGCACCGGAGTCGCCGCCGAGAAGCTTGATAAAAAGCACCGTGGCAAGGGAGCTGAGTCCGATGTTGACGATGTTGTTGCCGACGAGAATCGTGGAGAGCAGCTTGTCAAAGTTCTCCAGCAACTTTAACACCAGTTCCGCCCGCTTGTCGCCTTTTTCTGCCATATTTTTCATGCGGATGCGGTTCAGCGAGGTGAAGGAAGTCTCCGTCGCCGAAAAGTAGGCTGAGAGCATGACGCAGATAAGAATGATGATGAGTGACACAATGTCGCTGTTCATTTGTTTTTCCTTTCTTAGGAAACCGGGACACGATGCAAAAAATGTACAAAAAGACATAACCTATCTTGAATCTGGCGGAATCAAAGATAGATTATGTCTCCGTTTATCAAATGATGAAAATAAAGCATCGTCGAGGCATACTGCCTGAGTCGTCCATGTTTCTGTAATCCTTTCGTTGATCAGTAATCCCTTTTATTGTACGGTATGTGGGAATAATTGTCAATAAGGCATGCGAAAATCACAGGAAATACGAAACCGCATTGTTGTAGCTGATATTTTCCACCATCTCTTTCAGAAACTCCAGGTTCGCCGGGTACTCCCCGTTTTCCACCCAGTTTCCGATTTGATTGCAGAGAATCCGGCGGAAATATTCGTGGCGCGGGAAGGAGAGGAAGCTGCGGGAGTCGGTCAGCATGCCGATGAAGGTAGAGAGCATGCCGATGCTGGAAAGCGTCGCAAGCTGGGATTCCATGCCGTATTTGTGATCGTTGAACCACCATGCGGTACCGAACTGCACTTTCGAGCGGATGCCAGGCGCAGCAAAGTTTCCAGCCATGCTTGCAAGCATCGGGTTGTCGCCCGGGTTCAGAGAGTAGAGCACAGTTTTCGGCAGTGCGTCGTCCTCGTCCATATCGTTTAAGAAAGCGCCGAGCATCGGGGCAAAGGCGAAATCGTTCATGCTGTCAAAGCCGGTATCGGCACCGAGCGCACGGAACATCCGCTTCGAGTTGTTACGGAGTGCTTTAATATGAAGCTGCATGGCGATATTGTGCTTATGATACAGCCGTCCGAGGTTCGTCAGAAGGAAGCCCTTGTACATGCCGAGCTCTTTTTCGGTGAGAACACCGCCGTTCATGCGCTTCTCAAATACATCATTCGCCTCAGCAGCCGTGCATGGCACATAGAAGCAGCCCTCAAGGCTGTGGTCGCTGACAACGCAGCCGGCGGAGAGGAAGAAGTCGAGGCGGCAGGAGAGGGCATGCACCATATCCTCCGCGGATGCAATCGTCCTGCCGGCGGCAGCGGCAAGCTTTTCCACATATTCCGGGAAATCCGGCTTCTCGAGGTGAACGGCGCGGTCCGGGCGGAAGGACGGCAGAACGCGGCAGGCAAAGTCTTCCTTCTGTAATGCCAGATGGCAGTGCAGATCATCTGCAGGATCGTCGGTGGTGCACAGATGCGACACATGCTGGTTCAGAATCAGATTGCGCACGGTAAACTCCTTCGTCTGCAGTTTTGCATTCGCCTCATCCCAGATCTCCTTCGCTGTTGCGCGGGAGAGCGGTGTCGTGATGCCGAAGTACCGCTGCAGCTCCAGATGTGTCCAGTGGTATAAAGGATTGCCGATCGCGTTCTCAATCGTCTCGGCAAACGCCAGATATTTGTCGTAATCATCGGCGTTTCCGGTGATCAGATCCTCCGAAAAGCCCATCGCACGCATGGCACGCCATTTATAATGATCCCCGCCGAGCCAGACGCGTGTCAGATTCTCCATCTGGCGGTCTTCGAGAATCTCCTGCGGATTCAGATGGTTGTGATAGTCAAAAATGGGCATTTTTTCAGCCGCCTCGTGGTACAGCGTTTTCGCCGTATCGGTCTGCAGCAGAAAGTCAGCGTCCATAAAAGGTTTCATATGGAAATACCTCCCCTTTAGAATTGAGCAGTCAGCGCAGCAAGCGTATCTGCCACAGCGCCAGGTCCCTGAAGCATCGAGACAAAAGCATTCAGCACACGGTCAGAAAGTCCGGCGAAAATCAGATCCACACCGAAAATCGAAGCATCGGAGAGCAGCGGAGCCAGAGTTTTGGAAAGGGTCTCGCGGTCAGCCGGTGCGCCGAGTTTCAGATCCTGCACATACGGGCGGACCGTGGCAAGCAGCGGATCCGGGCTCAGATCAAATGCATCGCCGTTGTCATCCACGCCCATCAGATACCGCAGCCATCCCGCAAATACAGCCGGAATTGCCTGAAGATCCGAGAGTGACAGCTCCGGAGAAGCAAGATACGATTTGATCGTCTCACCGAACCGGATCGACAGCTTCTGTGACGTATCGGTTGCAATTCGCTGCGGCGTATCCGGCATAAACGGATTCGGGATGCGGATGTTCAGCACTTCATCGATAAACTGCTTCGGAGAGAGAATACCAGGATCGGTGACAACCGGAAGTCCTTCGATATATCCGATGCGCTCCACGAGCTTTTTCAGTACCGGATTTTTCATCTCCTCACTGATTAGTTCATAGTCCAGCAGGCAGCCGAACACAGCGAGTGCGGTGTGCAGCGGGTTCAGGCAGGTGCAGACCTTCATGCGCTCTGTTTTGTTGACAGTTTCCCGGTCGGTAAAGATCCATCCGCTCTTTTCCATCGGCGGCCGTCCGTTCGGGAAATGATCTTCGACTACGAGGTACTGGCATTCCTCTGCATTGACGAACGGAGCAACGTAGGTGTGGCGGGAGGTGACGATCGACTGTGCATCAGCGAGGCCGTTCTCCTCGAGTATCTTTTCGATGGAACCATCCGGCCGCGGGGTGATCTTGTCGATCATGGTCCACGGGAAGCTGACTTTTTCCGGGTTCTGCAGATAGGAGAGGAAGCCTGGCTGTACCAGCTTGTTTTCTTCCCATGCAGAAGCGTAGGCTGTCAGGGCAAGGGAAAGTTTTTCGCCATTGTGGGAGCAGTTGTCGGTGCTGACCATCGCAAACGGTTTTTCGCCTGCAAGAAATCTTTCATATAAAAGAGAAGCAACTTTTCCCATATAGCTGGTAACGGAAGAAGGTCCGGCAGCAAAATCGGCAGCAACAGACGGCAGCAGTTCGCCCGCACCGTTTTTCAGGGAATATCCCTTTTCGGTGATCGTAAACGTCGCCATCTGCAGGGAATCCTTGGTAAAGATTTCTTTTAACCGGGCAAAATCCGGAGAATCCGCCGTATCGGCAGCCAGCGATTCTGCGATGCTTCCAACAACGGTTTTCTCGACAGAACCATCGGCTTTTAAGGTCACCAGAATGCTTAAATTATCGTGCGGCTGGTACATATCACGGATGATTTCTGTATCGAAGCCCTCCGCAACGATGACACCGCGGTCAAAGGTACCGTTGTTCAGCAGTTCCTGTGCTGTATTTGCCTGGAAGGCACGGAAAATATTTCCGGCTCCGAAATGCACCCAGCACGGAGATTCTTTCGTGCGGGTGATCATTGCTTCGCGGTCATAGGATGGAAGCGCATAGCCTGCGGCTTCCCACGCTTTTTGATCTGCCAGTCCGGCAGCTGTTAAGTTAAGAGACATCAGTAAAAACCTCCTTTAAATTCCACGTTTGTGACTCTTGTCAATAGCTTCCCAGAGTCCGTTTAAATAAGTCGCGCCGAGTGCGCGGTCATACAGTCCATAGCCCGGCATTGCCTTCTCGCCCCAGATCATACGTCCGTGGTCCGGGCGGATCGGGCCGTCAAAGCCGATGTCGTACAGCGCTTTCATGATCTCATACATATCGAAGCTGCCGTCAGAGGAAAGGTGTGCGGCCTCCTCGAAATCCTGCTGGCTGTGGAATTTCAGATTGCGGACGTGAGCGAAGTGGATGCGGCCCTTTAAGGAACGGATCATATCCGGCAGATCGTTCTCCAGGTTTGTTCCGTAGGAACCCGAGCAGAAGGTTACGCCGTTGTGCGGGTCATCGACCATCTTCATCATGCGCAGAATGTTTTCTTTATTAATGATGATTCTCGGAAGACCGAAGACACTCCATGCCGGGTCGTCCGGGTGAATGGCCATTTTGATGTCGTACTCGTTGCAGACCGGCATGATGCGTTCGAGGAAGTATTTGAGGTTGGCAAACAGTTTCTCATCATCCACATTGCGGTAAGCGTCAAAGAGCTCTTTCACTTTTGCCATGCGCTCCGGCTCCCAGCCAGGAAGAATTGCGCCGTTTGCATCACCTGCGATAGATTCAAACATTTTTTCCGGAACAAGTGCGTCTACGGCGGACTGTTTGTAGGCAAGTACGGTCGAGCCGTCCGGACGGACGCGTGCGAGTTCTGTTCTGGTCCAGTCGAAGACCGGCATGAAGTTATAGCAGACAAGGTGAATGTCTTCCTCTCCGAGGTGCTTTAACGTTTCAATATAATTATCGATGTACTGCTCACGGTCCGGGCTGCCGATTTTGATGGCGTCGTGGATGTTGACGCTCTCGATGCCGGAGATGTGAAGTCCAGAGGCCTCAACCTCTTCTTTTAACGCGTGAATCGCTTCGCGTGTCCACACCTCGCCCGGGGTAGTGTCGTACAGGGTTGTGATGACTCCGGTTACGCCCGGAATCTGGCGGATCTGCTCTAAGGTAACGGTATCAAATTTGGAACCATACCAGCGAAATGTCATTTCCATAAGAAAAACTCTCCTTTATTTTGTAATGTACTCTCGGAATCTTTCTGCACTTGCCTTTGCGGCTGGCGGAAAATCATCTCACAAAAACAAGCACAGAAAGATTCCGAGAGTACATTGTATTTTGCAAGTGGTGTTCTTTGTTTTTTATTGTATCGTTTCTTAAGAAAAAAGCCATGGCAAGAATTGTTGAGCACATTGCAAAAGTTGCGGCGGTTGGCCGGGAAAAAGCAAAATCAGCCTACAGGTGTGATAAGTAATATCTTTCTGGTATGACTAACCAATAGGAAAAACCTATAATCGATTCATCGAAATAACAATTACCAAAAGGCGTTTTAGGGGTTGCACATAGAAAAAATATGCATTATAATATGCCATGTAATCGAGAAACACATTAAACATATCGACTTAGTAGGAAAGGAGAACAGCAAATGAAAAAAACAGACAACAGACGAATGCAGGAGAACAGAATGATGGAGATGTGTTGTTGCTGTTGCTGCAGCTCCAATCAGAATAAAGAAAAATAAGAAACATTCGCAGGCAGAAAAAGCATAGCAGAAATTGCATGTGCGGGCAGGCCGGAACGAATGCCTGCTATTTTTTTAACCTTTTTTAAAAGAAATGCGAATGAACAACATAAGAATAGATAATAAACAGACATAGAAAACGGAGGACAAAAACATGAGCGGATGCGGATGCAGCTTCACCCCAGTTGAAAATAAAGAAACCGAAGAAATCAAATACACAGATGCACTGGCAGAACAGTTTGCAGCAGAAGTCGGAGTAGACCCAAGACCAAATGAAACCCTTGTAGAGATCGATGAGCGCGGCGCTTTCATCCGTCAGCCAAATGCATTTATCCAGCCATTCGGCGATAAAGAAGGCGGCCTGAAAGCAGAAGCAAACCGCTTCGGGATCTACTGGGCAACCGGATGCAACTGGTCCAACCGTCCGATCATCGTGCGGGAGCTTTTAGGACTGCAGGATGTGATCTCGGAGACGAGAGTTTCTCCATCCGGCGAGACAAACCGTTACGGACATGCATTCGGACAGTATCTGGATTTCAAGGATCCGGCGACAGGCGCTTACTTCTTAAGTGAGTTCTATAAAAGAGCAAACCCGGACTTCAAAGGAAGAGCAACGACACCGACCCTGGTGGATGTCAAAGAGAAAAAGGCTGTGAACAACGATTATCACCGCCTGACGAACTACCTCGAAGTGCAGTTCCGTCCATTCCAGCCAAAAGATGCGCCGGACCTGTACCCGAAAAAATTCCGGAAAGAGATCGATGAGTTTAACGACTGGCTCTTCCCGCATATCAACAACGGCCATTACCGCATGGCATTCTGCCAGTCACCGGAAGCATACGATGAGGCATACGAAGATTTCTATGAATCCCTCGATAAGCTGGACAAACGGCTGGAGACGAACCGTTTCCTGTTCGGCGACTACATCACCGACAGCGATGTCCGCGCTTACGTCACTCTGATCCGTTGGGATGTCAGCTACTTCCACAACGTAGGACCGGTGAAGAAACCGATTCGTGATTACAAAAATATCTGGGGCTACTTAAAAGAGCTGTATGCGATCCCGGCCTTCCGTCACGGAAGCGATCCGCAGGTGCTGGCACTTTCGAGACCTGGAAAGAAATTAGGCGAGGTTCTCTTCCGCGGATACAACGAACGAATCCTTGCAAAAGTAGATTTCGAGAAGCTGATGGCAGACGATGGATCGAGAAGAACACTCAGCAAAACACCGGATGAAGTATTCCTTCGCCATCCGGAGGGAGAGACCTACGAGGATTACGCAGGAGAAATCTCAAAAACCATCTGGAACAGCCCGAAATGGGAAGACAGAAACCCGAAGAACGGCGTACTTTCCGTGGATGCATCGATTAATCCGCTGAAAGGACTTTTATAAAGAGATAAGACAGAAGAATCCGGAGCGCTCTGGTGGAACACTCTCAGGCAGCCGGGGTGCGGCCGGAACTGAAAAGAACGAGAAAATGAGGAGGATTTTATTATGAAAAAGACAAAGAAATTCTGGGCAGTATTGGCAGCGGCGGGCCTTTTGGCAGCAAGCTTTGCAGGATGCGGAAGCAATGCATTAGCAAATGCAGGAAGCAGCAGCGGTTCCGCAGCATCATCTTCCGCAGAAGGCAGCTCCGCATCGGATTCCGGTGAGAAAAAAGTGATTAAAGCTGTAACAAGCGGCACACTGGCACCGTACTTTTACGTAAATGATGACAACGAGCTGACCGGTGTCGATATCGATATCGTAAAAGAAGTGTTCAACCGCCTTCCGCAGTATGAACTGAAAATTGAGCAGGCAGATGCACTGCAGGGTGTGCTGAGCGGTCAGTACGACATCGCAGTCAACAACTATGGATATACCGATGAGAGAGCAGAATCCTACTACTTCTCTTTACCATATAAAACCAGCTTCAACGAATACATTCAGAGAACCGGCGATGAGCCGCTGACTTCTCTTACCGATCTGGCAGACCGCGGATACAAAATTGAGCTGAGTGCAGGAAGCCTTACCGCAAATGCACTGGAAAAATGGAATACAGACAACCCGGATCACCAGATCAATATCGTATATTCCAATGCAAACTTCCAGGTCCGCTACCAGCATATCGTAGATGGAACCGCTGATGTGGCAATCGACGACGGACCGATCATCGACAACCTGCTTCCGCAGTTCGGACTGGAAGGTCAGCTGGAAGCAAACGAGATCGACGAGGAGACCGAAGATTTCCTGTTCCCGCAGAACAATACCTACTTCCTGTTTGGAAAGAACGAAGAGGGCGCAGCACTCCGCGAGGATGTTGACAAAGCCTTAAAAGAGATGAAAGAAGACGGAACTCTTTCCAAGATCACAACCGAGTATCTCGGCGTGGACACCAGCCCAGACGAGAAATACTTTGATGAGACACCAAACTAGAATATCGTTTTTGAAATAAAAACAGAAGAGATTACAAAACAGACGGGAAGCGGATCGAGAACATCCGTTTCCCGATTCTAAAAGGAGCGAAAAACATGGCAGAAATTTACCGGGTAGAAAAGGGAAGCGAAGAGTGGAAATACAAAGCATATGATTACGTCAGAACTGATGCTTTCTGTTTGGGACAGAACATTCCGATTGAACTGGAATTCGGACAGGACGAGAGCAAAGATGATCTGCAGGCGATTCTGCTGACAGAAGATCACAAGCCGGTAGCCGGCTGCCGCATCGCATTTCCGGCGGAAAAGACAGGAAAAATCGAGCGTGTCTGTGTTGTCAGAGAAAAACAGAAAAGCGGATACGGTAGCGTGCTGATCGAAGCCGCTGAGAAATGGCTGAAAGAATACGGTGTCGATCACATCGTCATCACGAGCCAGGACCGCGCCGCAGGCTTTTATGAGAAATTAGGCTACAAACTGAATCCGGACGCTGACCTGTCGGTATACGACCACCATGCACCGAAGAAAGACGAAGAGCCGAAAAAGCCGAAGAAAAATCTTGGCTTTACCTGTGTACTGGTAGAAAAATATGTGTAAGAGAGGACAAAAATCATGGGAAAATTATTTGACGTTTCACTGGTATTTTCATCCATACCAGAATTGCTGACAAAGCTGCCGATCACGCTGGAACTGGCCGTGGTTTCTATGCTGATCGGACTGGGACTGGGACTTGTGATGGCGATCATCAAAATGAAAAAAATCAGAGTACTGACGCAGATTACGAATCTTCTGATTTCACTGCTCCGTGGTACGCCGGTCATCGTACAGCTGTACGTTGCGTTCTTTGGTATTCCCATGATGTTCAAGGCAATCAACCAGCAGTTCGGAACGAATCTGGCGGTTGCCAATATTTCCGGTTTCGTCTATGCGATGATCGCTCTGGGACTGAACCAGTCGGGCTTTATGGCTGAGATTATCCGTTCGGCCCTGCAGTCCGTTGACCCGGGCCAGATCGAAGCAGCACATGCACTCGGCATGACGTATCCGCAGACACTGCGCCGCATCATTCTGCCGGAGGCCTTTGAGGTTGCGCTTCCGACCCTTGGAAACTCTTTTATCAGTATCATCAAAGGAACGTCTCTTGCTTTTACCTGCGCCGTTGTCGAGATTACCGCACAGGGCCAGATTATTGGAGGAAGAACGTATCGCTACTTTGAAGTTTACGTTTCACTGGCCATCATTTACTGGCTGGTAACGCTGGTGATCGAGCAGATTATCCGCGTAATTGAAAATAAAATCCGGATTCCGGACCAGGTAGAGCTGGCGTCCGCAAACGGGGAGGGTAAGAAAAATGATAAAAATTGATCATTTATCAAAAAAATATAACGACAATGTGGTGCTCGACGACATCAGCCTCGAGATCAGACAGGGCGATGTTGTGGGAATCATCGGTCCTTCCGGAACCGGAAAATCAACGCTTCTGCGCTGCGTCAACCGCCTTGAGACACCGGAGAAGGGAACGGTGACGATCGGGGACAAGGTGATCGGCCTTTCCGAGCGGAAACCGAAAGAGCTTCTGTATTTAAGACAGAACACAGGAATGGTGTTCCAGCGGTTCAATCTGTTTGAGAAGAAAACCGCACTGGAAAATGTGATGGAAGGCCTGATTGTTGTCAAGAAGATGAAAAAAGACGAGGCCAGAGCCATTGCATTAGAAGAACTGAAACTGGTCGGCATGGAGAAATGGGCAAACCATTATCCGAAACATATGTCCGGCGGACAGCAGCAGAGGGTGGCGCTCGCAAGAGCCCTCGCCATGAAACCGCAGATTCTGCTGCTGGACGAGCCGACCTCAGCCCTTGACCCAGAGCTGGTTGGAGAGGTTCTGGATGTTATTAAAAAAGTTGCGGCACAGGGATATACAATGCTTCTGGTTTCCCATGAGATGAACTTTATCCGCCATGTGTCGAACCGTGTGATCTTCCTTGATAAAGGACACGTAGTAGAAGACGGAACACCGAAAGAAGTATTCGAGCATCCGCAGAATCAGAGAACACGGGAGTTCTTCAGCAAGATGCATATTATGGCGCAGCCTGAGTATGTTATTTAAATTGCGGACACAGCCAAAGAGTAGGAGAAAAGATTATGATAGATGAGAAAAGAATTGCTGATTTTTTTGCGGAGCTGGTATCTATCGATTCGCCGTCCTTAGAGGAGCGCGAGATGGCGGACACCTTAAAAATAAAATTCGCCGAAATCGGGGTTACGCTTACAGAAGATCATACGCAGGAGCAGACCGGCTCCAATGCGGGCAATCTGTTCGCGCGCATTCCGGGCAGCCTTGCAGGAGCCCCGGTTCTCTTTGCGGCCCACATGGACACTGTTGAGCCTGCAAAAGGAAAAAAAGCCGTCTCCCATGAGGATGGAACCGTAACGAGCGACGGCACGACAGTTCTTGGCGCCGACGACCTCGCCGGTGTGACAGCCATCTATGAAGCTGTCCGCCACCTCATCGAGACCAAAACACCGCACCGCCCGATCGAAATTCTGATCTCGACTGGTGAGGAGCTGTACTGCAAAGGCGCAAATGCCTTCGACTACAGCCAGGTGCAGGCAAAAGAAGCATACGTTCTGGATTTAAGCGGCGCGATCGGTGCAGCCGCCTACGCGGCACCGACACTCGTTTCCTTCGCGGTGAAAATCCAGGGAAAAGCCGCCCACGCCGGTTTCCACCCGGAGGACGGCATCAACAGCATCCAGGCGGCCGCCCGCGCAATCGCACAGCTTCCGCAGGGCCACGTGGATGAAAGCACCACTGCCAACATCGGAAAAATCGGCGGCGGCTCCGGTACCAACATCGTTTCGGAAAGCTGCGTGATCGAAGGCGAAATTCGAAGCCTGAACCACGAGACGGCCATGGAGCTTCTGGAAACATATCACAGAATCTTCCAGCAGGAAGCAGGGAAGATTGGTGCGAAGCTGGTCTGGGAAGAAAAACTGAATATCCATGCGTATGAGACGCCGCTGACAAGCGATGCCGCAAGGCATTACGAGAGCGCCGTTGCAGAAGAAGGCCTGACCGCTGCATTCGAAAAAACTTTCGGCGGCAGCGACAACAACGTCTTTGCACAGCACGGCATCGAAGGGCTTGTCATCGCAACCTCGATGAATCAGGTACACAGCTGCGCCGAGTACACAAAAATCCCGGAGATAGCCCAGGTGGCGCAGATTGTGGCCAATCTTGCCGCACCGCAGGAAGCCTGAACAGATCCCGGACGAAAAAACAGAATACGTAAAAAATCCCCAAAGCCCGTCGGCAGATGTGAAAACAAAAACCGGCGGACTTTTCCTGTTTCCGGCATGGCTTGCCACGCAGAGAAAAATAGTCTATAATAGGGAAAAGCTTCCGGTACATGCCGGAATTTAACACCAGTAGACAAGAAGTCCCCAGCTTCTAAAGCGGTGGGATGAATTATTAAAAGAAACATAACGGCAGTGGCGGGCGGAGAAAAATCGGTATCCTCCACTGACATGAGGCAAGTCACAGTCGAACTATTTTCGGCATGTCAGACTCCGTGAAAATACCGACTGTGAGTTGAAACAAGAATAAAAGAGGAGAAACAATGATACAGACACCAATTCAGAAACTGGAATTTCCAAACGACAGAGGCGTCCGCCTGTACTGCAAGCGGGAGGATCTTCTTCCGTTTTCCTTAGGCGGAAACAAAGTCCGCATCGGACGTGCTTTTTTCCAGGATATGCAGGAGAAAAACAAAGACTGCATGATCATCTACGGAAACAGCAGATCCAACCTCTGCCGCGTGCTGGCCAATCTGTGCTGTGCCGAGAAAATTCCATGCTATATGATCTGTTCTTCCGAAGAAAACGAGGAACAACCGATCGAAACCAACAACAGCCGTCTGATGAAATGGCTCGGAGCCGAAGTCATTCCGTGCAGAAAAACAGAGATTGCACAGACCGTCGAGCAGACGATGAACCGTTTGACAGAAGAGGGATATCACCCATATTATATTTTCGGGGATAAATTCGGAACGGGCAATGAAGGCACACCGGTACAGGCCTACGTGGACGGCTACCGCGAGATTCTTGCGTGGGAGAAAGAACAGAACATTTCTTTTTCTCATATCTTTGCGGCATCCGGAACCGGCTCGACCCAGTGCGGCCTGGTAAGCGGAAAACTGCTCGAGCAGGGAACGGAGCAGATCATCGGCCTTTCGATTTCATCCCGCGAGTACGACCGCGCCACCCGCATTATGGAGAGCGGCATTTCCGATTATTTTGCGAAGAATCATCTCGTGCTGCCGGAAGGATGGGAGAGTGAACTTCATCTGGAAATGGGATACCGCCAGGGCGGATACGGCCAGTACGATGAGCGGATTTTACAGGTGATCCGGGAAGAGTTCTGCCGGAACGGCCTTCCGCTGGATCCGACGTACACCGGAAAGGCATTCTGGGGAATGAAGCAGTACATAGAAGAACATCAGTTACAGGACTGCGATGTGCTTTTTATCCATACCGGAGGCACGCCGCTGTTCTATGACTGCATTCTGAACGATACCGATGGAGGAAAAAAATGAAACTGATTTCAATAGTCATCCCATGCTACAATTCCGAGGCAACGATCCGGAAAGTTGTAGAGATGGTGATGGAAGAATTCAAGAAAATGGACGGATATGACTGCGAATTTGTCCTGGTGAACGACGGTTCCCCGAAAGACAATACGTATGGGGAGATCAAGAAGCTCGGTGAGCAGTATCAGAATGTCAAGGGCATCAACCTGCTGCGCAATTTCGGTCAGCACAATGCGCTGATGGCAGCACTCCACTACACCGAAGGAGACTTTATTCTCGGCATGGACGATGACATGCAGACACATCCGTCCCAGATCAGCAAACTGATCCACAAGATGGAAGAAGGATACGATCTGGTTTACGGCTGCTATCCGAAACGAAAAAATTCGTTCCTGAAAAATGTCACCAGCAAACTGAACGAAGTTTCCTCCCGGATTCTTCTCGGACGGCCAAAAGACATCGTTTCCAGCAATTTCTGGATGATTACCCGCCAGATCAAGGACGAGGTGGTAAAATACGACAGCTTCAATCCCTATATTGACGGCATTTTCTACCGCACGACACACAAAATCGGAAATGTAGAGGTGGAGCATTTCAAACGTGCAGTGGGAACTTCCAACTATACGTTAAAGAAACTGATCAAATTGTGGCTTGCCTACTGGAACTATTCTGTAATTCCGCTTCGCATATCGTCCGTTCTCGGCGGAGTTTCTGCAGCCGGCGGTTTTCTGGCAGCCATCATGATTGCCATCCGAAAGCTCATCAATCCGACCGTGATGGTTGGCTGGTCTTCGACGATCTGCGCCATCGTTGTTTTTTCCGGATTGATTCTGATGGTGCTCGGCATCATCGGAGAATACCTCGGAAAGATGATTCTGATTCTGAACCGCACGCCGCAGTATATTGTGCGGGAAACCATTAACGTATCTGATGAGGAAGAAAAAAAGTGAAAAAAATCATGATTTTAGGTGCCGGTATTTACCAGGTGCCGCTGATCCGGACTGCACGCAGAATGGGTCTTTACACGATCGTAGTGAGTATTCCCGGCGATTATCCGGGGTTTGCACTTGCAGATAAAATTTATGAACTGAATACGCGGGATAAAGAAGCGATTCTTGCGGCGGCGGAAAAAGAACAGATCGACGGAATCTGTACATCGGGAACCGATGTGGCCGTCAGCACAATCGGCTATGTCTGTGAAAAGATGCATCTGTCCGGCATTCCGTATGAGGCGGCGGAAATTCTGACCGATAAGGCAAAGATGAAAGACGCATTCCGGCAGGGCGGCGTTTCCGCGGCAGACGGGATGCGGGTAAGAAGTGCAGAGGAGGCACAAAAAGCCGCAGAACAGCTTGGATACCCGGTTGTCGTAAAACGGGTGGACAGTTCAGGAAGCCGCGGAATTACCGTGGTGGAGCATTCCGGACAGATCGAAGAAGCGTATGAAAATGCGAGAAACGGTTCGGCAAGAGATTATGTGCTGGTTGAAAAATTCCTCCGCGGAACGGAGATCGGCGTGGATGGATTTGTGCAGAACCACAAACTGGTCTTTCTGGCACCGCACACGAAATTTGTATACCGCGGTGCACACACGACCGTTCCGGTCGGCCACGCATTTCCGTATGGATGCAGCGGGGCACTGCGGGAAGAAATTGCCCGCCAGATGCAGCTGGCCGTCACCGCATCCGGTGCCGATCAGTGCTCCGTCAATGCGGATGTCTTTGTGGACGGAGAGAAGGTCTGGATCATTGAAATGGGCGGAAGAACCGGAGCAACCTGCATTCCGGAACTGATTTCAACGTATTACGGATTTGATTTTTATGAGCAGATGATCAAAAGCGCCCTCGGGGAAGAAACGGATTTTCAGCAGACGGAAAGCTGCCCGTGCATGGCAAAACTGCTGCTGAGTCCGGTAAGCGGAACCATCACACAAATCGACCGGGATCAGGTCGAACGTCTGCGTCAGGAAGGGCTGGAGCTTGTCCTGGATTATCCGGAGGGGCATGAAGTTTCTGCCATGGCAGATGGAACTGACCGGATCGGCCATGTGATTGTAAAGACGGACCGGGAAGCGGAACTGGATGAGCAGATGAAGCGGGTGTACCGCTGTATCTGGATTGATGGAAAAAATCTGGAGACAATCTGGGAAGAGAAAACAGCAAAATAAAAAACCCGGAATCTTTTCAAGACCTCAGAAGAGGAGCGAAAGGATTCCGGGTTTTGCGTTGCCAGGCATATCAATATCCGGTGGACCAATTTTGATTACACTGTTTTTACAGGCTTCATCATCATCCGATAGTAGACTGGAATTAGCAGTGCAATTGCACCGAACCAGGCAAGCGGGCTTGCGATGCAGACGGCAGTGTAGCCTAAGAAGCGTGACAGCCAGACGGTAGCAGCAAGACGCATCACAAGCTCGACCATGCATGCGGCAAACGGTGCGCGTCCGTTCTGCATACTCTGAATCGAGGTGCGGTAGACGGCGAGAAGGCCGAGCAGGAAGTAGAACGGCGCTTCGATCGTCAGGAATGCATCGGAGTAATGGTAAGAATCCGTGATTTCGCTCGAAAAGCTTGGTGAGCAAGTGCATCTGTCCCGCGAGGTCTGCTGCCGCCGCTTCCGGAAAATGACGGGAAAGACGGTGACGCAGTATCTCGAGGAATATCGTGTGTCCAAAAGCCTGCCGCTCGTCGAAAGCGGCTTTTTGCCACGAAAAATATGTTACATCTGTTTGATTGCCTGCAGCATTTCAAGATCCGAAGCAGTCACCTTGATATTGGAAACCATCGTTCGGCCGTCCGGTTTTTTCACCGTGACTTCGAGAATCGTTCCCTCCTCGATCTGCGAGGATGCGAGATCGCCCATGAATTTTACGAACTTCGGGTGGTTTTGGGCGAAACGGTCTCTCAGATTTTTTAATTCCATTAACTTCAGTGGGTTAAATGCCATTCTTTTTTCTGTCCTTTCTATTCGAAACTTCTTTCGAAACATGAAAGTATTGTAACATGGAAAAGAAAAAATGCAAGCGGATAAAAAGAGAAAAGACAGAGATACTGGGAATAAGAGAAAAGATTCTCAATTAGAATGGGAGAAAAACGAATGAAAGCGAAGAAGTATCTGCTGTTTTTTCTTTTGGGCTACTGCATTTATATTGCCATCGAAGTCACCTACCGGGGTTACAGCTTCCGCCTGATGGGTATTGCCGGAGGACTGTCCCTTGCAGGAATCGGAATGCTGGAAGACGCCGGGCTGCGCCGCTTTCCGCTGGCGTTTCAGATGATGGTATCCGCCGTCCTGATTACGGCCATTGAACTGTATTCGGGAATGTTTTCCCTGCAGGTGCTGCATTACCGTATGTGGGACTACAGTGCGCTGCCGTTTTCCTTCTGCGATGGGCTGATCTGCCCGTGGTTTTTCGGGATCTGGTATCTGCTCTCGGCAGTGGGAATTTTTCTCACAGATTATGTGAGCTATTATATTTTCCACGAGGGGACGCACCCGATGTATCGAAAGAAGAAAAAGGGTTGTGTCGAAGGGGAGTTCGTTATAAAATAAGAAAAAACAACCCAGGCAGGAGGTCCTCATGGAAAACGAAAAAAATTATCTGGAATATCTCGCAGAATTGTACCCGACCATCGAAAAAGCAGCGACCGAAATCATCAATCTGCAGTCCGTTATCAACCTTCCCAAAGGCACGGAGCATTTCCTTTCGGATATTCATGGCGAATACGAAGCCTTTTCTCATGTACTCCGCAACGGTTCCGGTGCCGTGCGAAAGAAGATTGACGATGTCTTCGGCCACACGCTCGGCATTTCGGAAAAACGTGCGCTTGCAACCCTTATCTATTACCCGAGAGAGCGCCTGGAGATGGAGAAAAAGCAGCAGGAGGACATCGATGACTGGTACAAGGTCATGCTGTACCGCCTGATCGACGTCTGCAAAATCGTTTCTTCCAAATACACCCGTGCCAAAGTGCGGAAAGCCCTGCCGGCGGATTATGGCTATATCATCGAGGAGCTGATCACCGAAAAGCCGGAGGTGCTCGACAAAGAAGCATACTACGAGGCGATCATCCAGACTATCCTCGAAATCGGAAGCGCCGAGAACTTCATCATTGCCGTGGCAGAGCTGATTCAGCGGCTCGTTGTTGATCATCTCCACATCATCGGCGACATCTTTGACCGCGGTCCGGAGCCGTATAAAATCATGGACTGCCTGATGAATTACCATTCCCTCGATATCCAGTGGGGCAACCACGATGTGCTCTGGATGGGCGCTGCGACCGGCCAGCCGGCGTGCGTGGCCAGCACGATCCGCATCTGCCTCCACTACGGCAATCTCGATGTGCTGGAGGACGGCTACGGCATCAATATGCTTCCGCTTGCCACCTTTGCTCTCGAGACGTACGGCGATGATCCGTGCGAATGCTTTGCCGCAAAAGGCGGCGAGGACAGCGGAAATTCCCAGCAGATGCTGGAGCGCCGCATGCACAAGGCCATCACCGTAATGCAGTTAAAGCTCGAGAACCGTCTGATCCGTGAGAACCCGGAGTACGGCATGGAAAACCGCCGTCTGCTGGAAAAGATCGATTACCAGAACGGAACGGTGACGATGGGGGAGAAAACGTATGCTCTGCGCGACAAGAGCTTTCCGACGATCGACCCGGCGCATCCGGACGAGCTGACAGAAAAAGAGGCAGAAGTGCTCGATAAGCTGATCTTCGCCTTCCGAAACAGCGAAAAACTGCAGGCGCACGTCGATTTCCTGCTCAAAAAAGGAAGCCTCTACCGCGTCTACAATGGAAATCTGCTGTACCACGGCTGCATGCCGATGAATGAGGACGGCACCTTAAAAGAGGTACAGGTCGACGGAAAGAAATACAAGGGAAAAGCACTGTACGATATCCTCGAGCACAACGTGCGCCGCGCATTTGTAAGCCGCGATCCGAAAAAACGGGAGCAGGGCCGCAATACGCTGTGGTATCTGTGGACCGCGCCGAATTCCCCGCTGTACGGCCGCGACAAGATGACAACATTTGAGCGGTATTTCCTCGCAGAAAAAGAGACCTGGACCGAGGTGAAAAACGCGTATTACCGCCTGATCGAGAAAGAGGAGACGGCGGACCGGATCTTACAGGAGTTCGGGCTTGCCGGTGAAAATGTACATATTATCAACGGCCACGTCCCGGTACACCAGAGTGCCGGTGAAAGCCCGGTCAAATGCGGCGGCAAGGTGCTGATCATCGACGGCGGCTTCTGCAGGGCGTACCACAAAGAAACCGGCATCGCAGGTTACACGCTGATTTACAACTCGTACGGCCTCAGCCTCACCGCGCACGAGCCGTTTGAATCGACGGAAAAAGCAATCCAGGAGGAGAAGGATATTGTCTCCCGCCAGGTGGCGGTGCGGTACAACATGAAGCGCCAGTTAGTCGGCGATACGGATCAGGGACGGCAGATCCGGCAGCGCATCCGTGAATTAAAGGAACTGATCGAGGCGTACCGCACGGCTCAGTTAAAAGAGCTTCTTTAAATCAAGGGTTTTCAACTGCGCCGGAAAATGGTATAATCAAAACAGTGTGCGCAGATGGAAACACTGTGCGCTGGAACAGATGGAAAGAAGGAAGAAACATATGAGGGCATGGATTGCCAGGATGACAGAAGATAACATAGATCAGAGCGCGATCGAAAAAGCAGGAGAGATTCTGAAAAACGGCGGTCTGGCGGCATTCCCGACCGAGACCGTATATGGTCTTGGCGGAAATGCGCTGGATGCCAAAGCTTCCGAGAAAATTTATGCGGCAAAGGGCCGTCCATCGGACAACCCGCTGATCGTCCACATCGGAAGAATGGAGGACCTCGAAACCGTAGCGGCAAACGTGCCGGAGAGTGCACGCAAACTGGCAGCCGCATGCTGGCCGGGACCGCTGACGATGATTTTTGAGAAAACAAATGCCGTTCCGCTCGAGACGACGGGAGGCCTTACCTCCGTAGCCGTGCGCTACCCGAGCAACAAAGTGGCAAACGCACTGATCTTAGCCGGAGGCGGCTTCATCGCTGCGCCGAGCGCCAATACATCAGGCCGGCCGAGCCCGACGAAAGCCGAGCATGTGATCGAGGACCTTGGGGACAAAATTGACTGTATCATCGACGGAGGAGACGCCGAGATCGGCCTCGAATCCACCATCGTCGATTTTACAGAGGAGATTCCGACGATTCTCCGCCCGGGCTATTACAACAAAGAGATGCTGGAAAAAGTGCTTGGAACCGTGCGTGTCGATCCGGGAATCCTTGCGGAGGACAGCCATGTGCGTCCGAAGGCACCGGGCATGCGCTACAAACATTATGCGCCGAAGGCAGACCTTACGATTATCCAGGGCGAGATGGAACGGGTGATTCCGGAAATCAACCGCCTTGCCGCAGAACAGGAAAAGGCAGGAAAGAAAGTGGGCGTAATCTGCACCGATGAGACACGGGAGCAGTACACCACAGGAGATATCAAGAGCATCGGGCTGCGCGCCGAAGATGAGACGATCGCGCATCACCTGTTTGCGATTCTGCGCGACTTCGATGAGGACGGCGTGGAAGTGATTTATTCCGAGGCTTTCGACACCCCGCGTATGGGGCAGGCGATCATGAACCGCCTGTTAAAAGCCGCAGGCCACAAAGTAGCAGAGGTATAACAGTGAAACATTACAGCAGGATTTTATTTGTGGACGCGGACGATACCGCGCGCGCACCGATGGCGAAGGCGATTCTGCAGAGCAAAGAGCTTCCGTGGCCGATGGAAATTGGTTCCCGCGGGCTTGTCGTTCTGTTTCCGCAGCCGGTCAACCAGAAGGTAGAGGCAGTGCTTGCGCGCAACGGGCTTTCGGCCAAAGACCACACCACCACACCGCTTACCGCGGAGGACATCAACGACGACACGCTGCTTCTTGTGATGGAGGACAGTCAGAGGGAAAAGATCCGTGAGGACTTCCCGGATGCGCCCCATCTGCAGACGATCGCCGGATTTCTGCGGCTGGCAGGAGACATCCCCGCCCTTTACGGGGAACCGCTTACCGAATACGGAAAATGTTATGAAGCGCTGGAATTCCTGATTGAAGGTGTTCTTGCGCGGCTGAAAGAGGAGGAAGAACAATGATAGCTTTAGGATGCGACCACGGCGGATATGAGCTGATGCAGGAGGTAAAAGCATATCTGGACAAACAGGGACTGGAATATCAGGACTTCGGATGCTACAGCAACGAGGCAGTTGATTATCCGGTTTACGCCAGAAAAGTAGGCCATGCGATCCAAAACGGAACGTGTGATAAGGGAATCCTGATCTGCGGAACCGGAATCGGCATTTCTATCACGGCAAACAAAATGGAAGGAATCCGTGCAGCACTCTGCACCGACTGCTTCTGCGCAGAGGCAACCCGCCTGCACAACGATGCCAACGTACTGGCGATGGGAGGACGTGTTGTAGGCCCTGGCCTTGCAATCAAAATCGTAGAAACCTTCCTGAACACTCCATTTTCCGGAGAAGAGCGTCACGAACGCCGTATTCACTTGATTGAGCATGAAGGCGAAAATGAATAAATTTTAAACAAAGGAGAAGGGAAAATGGCAAGAACAGTCATCATGGATCACCCGCTGATCCAGCACAAAATCGGTATTATCAGAAAGAAAGACACAAGCTCCAAGGAGTTCCGCGAGATGATCAGCGAAATTGCAATGCTGATGTGCTACGAGGCAACCAGAGAGCTGCCGCTCACAGACGTTGAAATTGAAACCCCGATCTGCAAAACAACCGTAAAAGAGCTCGAAGGAAAGAAAATGGCAGTTGTGCCGATCCTCCGTGCCGGTCTTGGTATGGTAGAAGGTATGCTGGCTATGATTCCGGCAGCAAAAATCGGACACATCGGTCTGTACCGTGATCCGGAAACCCTGGCACCGGTTGAGTATTACTGCAAACTTCCGTCAGACATCGCAAGCCGTGAAGTATTTGTAACCGACCCGATGCTGGCAACCGGCGGTTCTGCAACGGCAGCCATCACCATGCTGAAAGAAAAAGGCGCAAAGAAGATCCACTTCATGTGCATCATCGCATCTCCGGAAGGAATCGAGAAAATGCATGAGGTTCACCCGGATGTCGATGTTTTCGTCGGAGCACTGGATGACCATCTGAACGAGCACGGCTACATTGTACCAGGCCTCGGCGATGCCGGAGACCGTATCTTCGGTACGAAATAAGAGCGGAAGCAAAGTACGTTAAGAAAACACAGGGGAAATGGGTATGAGCGATAAACGAGAGGATTATATTTCCTGGGATGAATATTTCATGGCAGTTGCCCAGCTTGCCGGTATGCGCTCGAAGGATCCGCACACACAGGTGGGAGCCTGCATTGTGAGCGAGGACAACAAGATTCTGTCCATGGGATACAACGGTTTCCCGAGAGGCTGCTCGGACGACGAGTTCCCGTGGGGAAAGACAAGTGAAAATCCGCTGGAAAACAAGTATCTTTACACAACGCACAGTGAACTGAACGCCATCCTGAATTACCGCGGCGGAAGCCTCGAGGGAGCCAAGCTGTATGTGACATTGTTCCCATGCAATGAGTGCTGCAAGGCGATTATCCAGGCGGGAATCAAAACGGTGATCTACGACTGCGACAAGTACGCGGACACCCCGTCCGTGATCGCATCGAAACGGATGATGAAGGCGTCCGGAGTCACTTTTCAGAAATACCACCGCACAGGGCGGGAAATTACCATGTCCCTGTAGCAGAAAAGATAATAGAAGGAGCGCGCCTGAACGAACAGAAAGTTCAGACGCGCTTCGTCTGTATACACGAAAAGACAAGAAACGGGAGGGCACCATGGAGAGCAATTTCGAATGGATTACGGCAAACGGGGATATCGGCATCCGCTTTTTTTCACAGCATCGACGACGGCCCGCGCCACGTACCGATGGGATTCACCTCAGGTCTGATTGTGGATGATGATTTCCATTACCGCAAACCGATCATGTACCACTACATCGGCCATATTTCCAAATATATTGCTCCGGGTGCAAAACGCATCGGCTGGAGCAAATACGGAGCAAACCTGGATGTAACGGCCGCAGTCAATCCGGACGGAAGCTACGTTGTGATCCTGCTGAACCGCACAAAAGAGGATTCCGGCTGCTTCCTGCGTGTCAACGGACATATCATGCGTGTCGATCTTCCGGCAGAGACACTCAGCACGGTTGTAATCGAGAAATAAAAAGCAAAAATAAAAAAATGCCTTCTGTGCAGAATGGAAACAGTCTGCACAGAAGGCATTTTTGTAAGATACGATTTATTTTTGATCGGAATCGGAAGAATCTGAGTTTTTCTCTTCGGTCGAAGGCTTTGCCGGTGTATACGGCGCATCAACCGGAGACTCTTCCGTGGCCAGCTTTGTCAGCGCTTTGCGCAGCCGGTAGCCCGGGAAGTGGAAGACTTCGGCCTCGTCGATCTTCTTTTTCTGATATGGGATCGCCTGTCTCGTTTCAGGATCAATGTGGTCCATGTGGAAGTAAAACGCATCGTCATCCGGCAGGTGATGTTTTTCAAGACGACGGTTGGCGAAGTTGCGGCAGACCGTGCAGATAATGGCACAGACCGGAACGGCGATGATCATGCCAAAGACACCCCAGAAGCCGCCGCCGATCAGAATCGAGATGATGATAAGGAAGCTGGACACACCGGTCGTCTCGCCGAGGATTTTCGGCCCTAAGAAGTTTCCGTCAAACTGCTGCAGGAGAACGACGAAAATCAGGAAATACAGTGCCTGCAGAGGGTCGATCAGAAGGATCAGCAGAAGACACGGAACGGCGCCGAGGAACGGGCCGAAAAACGGAATGATATTCGTCACACCGATGATTACGCTGACCAGCAGTGCGTACGGGGTGCCGATCAGGCTCGTCACAAGATAGCAGATGGCACCGATGATGATCGAATCGATGACTTTTCCAACGAGGAATCCGCTGAATTCCTGGTTCACATACTGGCAGTCGCGGATCACGGCATTTCCGTGATCCAGACCGAGCAGCGCGTAGACTGCTTTTTTCAGCTTGGCAATGTAGCTTTCCTTGTTGTACAGCATGTAGATCGCAACGATCGCGCCAAGCAGAATGTTTTTGAAAAACGTAACCATGTTGACGAGCTGTCCGGAGAGGTTCAGAAGGAACGTACGGAGCATCGGCATCAGGTCATTGGTCAGCCAGTTGGAAAGCTTTGCGGAGAACATGGAGATGTACTGGTCTGCCGTCTGCTGCATCTCCGGGTAATTCGCCAGCACTTTTGTGGCAAAATCCTGAATGTTGTTTGCATAGTTGGAGAAGTTGGAGACAATGTTTGTGATACTTGAGAACAGCTCCGGGATCAGGGTCGCAATGAGTCCGTACAGCGCGAAAAGCATGGCGACGTACGTCAGAAGAATCAAAAGCGCCCGCGCAAGCTTTTTGCAGCGTACCGACTGTGTTTTTCCGTGGCGGGCGAAGAGTCTGGCGATGATCCGCTGTTCTATGAAGTTAATGATCGGGCTGATCACATAGGCGAGAATCAGGGCTGCAATCAGGGGGGAGAGAATGTCGAGAACATTGTGAAAGGCGGTCCGCACAGAAGTCTGGTGGAAGAGCAGGTAGTAAAAAATCATGGACGCTGCAAGTACCAGAAAGGCAGTAA
The DNA here is from genome assembly GCF_003460565.1 of Blautia sp. AF32-4BH. Lineage (NCBI taxonomy): Bacteria > Bacillati > Bacillota > Clostridia > Lachnospirales > Lachnospiraceae > Blautia > Blautia sp. AF32-4BH. The sequence continues at coordinate 518,407 of NZ_QTVL01000001.1, forward strand.
CGCCGGCCCGGACATATTTTCGGTAACGATCCAGTTTCATAAAAATGTAAATCCCCTTTCGAATTTTATTAACCTCTATTATACACATGCAATCCCCAAAATACAACCGCAACCACACTTGCGGGAAAAAAAGGAAACTGCTATACTGGAAAAGCAGATTTAGAAAAAGGAGATAACAAATTTGAAGATAAAAATGCCGCCAAGCGTAAATATGGTAATCGATTCCCTGCATGCGAAAGGCTTCGAGGCGTACGCGGTCGGAGGCTGTGTGCGCGATACGATTCTTGCGCGGGAGCCGGACGACTGGGATATTACAACCTCTGCTTCCCCACAGCAGGTAAAAGAAATTTTTGACCGCACCGTGGATACGGGACTGGAGCACGGAACGGTAACAGTTCTGGCCGGAAGCGGCGCGCACGAGGTCACGACGTACCGCATCGACGGAGAGTATGAGGACGGCCGCCATCCGAAAGAAGTGGTCTTTACCTCCAGCCTCGCCGAGGATCTGCGCCGCCGTGATTTTACGATCAATGCGATGGCATACAACAACGAAGAGGGGCTTGTGGATCTGTTCGATGGAATCAGGGATTTACAGCGCAAAGTCATCCGCTGTGTCGGAAATCCGACCGAGCGGTTCAGTGAGGATGCACTGCGGATCCTGCGCGCCCTCCGCTTTTCCGCACAGCTCGGCTTCAAACTCGATCCGGCAACACTGGATGCCATCATAGCACTCGCGCCGACGCTTGAAAAAATCAGCGCCGAGCGGATCCGTGTGGAACTGAATAAACTGCTGATCTCGAAGCGGCCGGAGTACATGGAGGCCGTTTATGAGGCGGGTATTACAAAAATTGTGCTGCCGGAGTTTGATGAACTGATGAAAACGCCGCAGAACAATCCGCACCACTGCTATAATGTCGGTGAGCACACGATTGCCGCTCTGCAGCACGTTCCGGCAGATCCGATTCTGCGCTGGACGATGCTGCTCCACGACATTGCAAAACCGGCGTGCCGCACAACGGATGAGGCCGGCATCGATCATTTTAAAGGCCACGCACCGGCGGGGGAGAAAATGGCGAAAGCGATTCTGCGCCGTCTGAAATTCGACAACGAAACCATCCGCCAGGTCGCAGCATTGATCCGCTGGCATGACTGCCGCATGGCTCCGGAGAAACCGGTGATCCGCCGTATTCTGAACAAACTCGGCCCGGAGCTGTTCGAAAAACTGATGATCGTGCAGGAAGCCGATACGATGGCCAAAAGCCTGTACCAGCGGGAGGAAACCCTGGAACGGATCGGGAAGGTAAGGGAGTGCGTCAGAGAAATTCTCGATAACGGCGACTGCTTTACGTTGAAAATGCTGGCCGTTTCCGGCAAAGATCTGATGGAACTCGGTGTCCCGAAAGGCCCGAAAATCGGCGAATGCCTGAACGCGGCGCTGGAAGAAGTGATGAAAGATCCGGCGAAGAATACAAAAGAATACCTGACAGAGTACGTAAAAACACTGCTGTAAAGCCAAAACGGCAAACAAGAGAGCCGGGGACAGAACAATCCGTCCCCGGCTCTCTTTTGTTTTTTGCTGGTTTTATGCGTTCAGATCACGCAGCAGATCCGCATACCAGCAGAACACATGGGCAATGCGGTACAGTTCGCTCTCCTTGGAGACGGTGCGCCATAGCTCTTTATAGCTGTGCAGCCACCGTTCGAGATCTCCGGCGAGTGCAAAACAGTCTTCTTTCTCCGGCAGAGTACCCTCGGAAAGAAGGGAAGCGCGCAGGAACGGCAGCAGGCGGTTCAGCACTTTCAGGCCGTCTGCGGCGAGCAGGTACGCATAGATCATCGGACGGTTCTCCGGGCGGACGGTGCCGGCTTTCTCGTACAGAACGGCGCAGAGCGCGTCGATTGAAGCATTTGCTGCATCCGCATCGCCTTCCGCGCAGGAGCGGAGCAGTTCGGCAGCCTCTTCTTTGTCCTGATGCAGTTCGAGTGCTTCCTGTACCATAACGGCAGTGCGCCACGGATACGCATCCTGATGGCAGAGAAGATCGAGCACGGAAACGAGTTTTCCGGAAGCATCACCAAATTCCAGCACGGAAATCTGGCGGTTGATTTCCTCCTCCGGCAGAATGTCTGCATTCCAGGAGAACGCCGCGCCGTAGATCATGCCGATGCGGGAGAAGTCCGGGTGATTGATGTGGCCGTAATCGCCCCAGTCAGTGTTCAGAAGTCCCATCGCATGGCATTCGTGGCCGTAGCGCGCCATTCTGGAAATGTTTTCATACGCCTCATGATACTTGTTGATGAGCTGGTTCCATCCCTGTACGCCCGGGCACACATACAGATGCTCGGCACCGGAATTGGCAAGGCGGGTCAGACGCTCCGATGAAACATTTGACGCATAATCCCAGTGGAGGCAGATCAGGTTCTTCGGCAGGAGATGATAAACTTCCGGCTCCTGGCTGATGACATCACTCCAGAACATCGGCGTGCGGCCGGATTCAGTGATATAGTTGGCAAGCTCTGTCACAAACTCGGTGTAGATGACGGTGGTTCCCTTTTCCTCGGCGAGTGCGCGGGAAGCCCCTTTTCCAAGGTCAAACGTTTCATCCGCGCAGAGATTGAAATACTTCGAGGAGAAGAGCTGCATATATTCGGAAAGAATGTGTTTGGCAAGGGAGAGGCTCTCTGGGTTTGTGATATCGAGCGTATGGTGCGCCTGGCGGTCATAGAAGGAGAACGGAGCCGAAGCAGAGCCTTCCAGTTCGCACAGATGTGCATACGATTTCGTGCAGAGCAGCTTGTACAGATGGCCGAAGCTTGCAAGCGACGGAACGAGATCAATGCCAAGTCCCTTGCAGTAGCGGTCCAGCTCGAGGATGTCCTCTGCAGTGAGCGGCGTATCGTCGCGCCACATCTCGGTCAGATCGTCGAAGAGATAGCTGTGCTCGATGTAGAGCTGAAGCTGATTGATTTTATAGAAGCTCAAGGTGGCGGCAAGCTGTTTCAGATAGGAAAGCGTCGGAACACGTCCGCGGGTCGCATCGTGGTAGAAGCCGCGGTTTTCCATGGCCGGTTTGTCGGAGATCAGGACGGTTGGAAGAACAGCACTTGCCTGGCGGATCATCTGACGGAGTGTCTGCACGCCGTAGAGAACGCCGCTTTCCAGAGATCCGCAGATCGTGATGTTTTCCGGTGTGACAGTGAGGGTATAAGCCTCACGGGATAATTCCGGAGAGGCAGTCAGATAGATCAGGTGTGATCCCACCGGCTGATGACGGCGGCAGATGGCAGGACGGAATCCCGTCTGTGTCTCAATCTCCTGCTGCAGAAGCTGTGCTGCAGAAAAAAGCTCAGCCGGGCTCTCGGAATCGAGAAAAATGCGGCTGTCATAGTGAATTGTAAAGGTGCCCTCTCCGTAGGAAAGGGAAGATGGCTGTGGTAAGAAAATCATAAAAACCCTCCTTAAAATAAAATGATTTTAGAGAACCCCATAACAGGTGTTTTTCATCCTGTCAAGTTTGGAATATTTTACCATGCGGTGAAATTAAAAACAATAAAATAAGAGAAAAAGAAAACACTTTCAACATTGCTTTTGGGATGAAAGAAAAAACAGAAACCAGTATGCATGGCACAGGGCGGATACGCATACATTGAATCGTGACCCCAAAAACGATCACAACAGGGAAAGGAGTCAGGCTCTTGTATGATTATGGATTGAGTGTGCTGTCCCATTACGGTCTTACGGCTTCCGGCACAATGCGGGTGCGGGGCGCTTTATTGTGCCACACCGAACAGGGGGATAAGCTGATCAGCGAGTTCGGGACGGCGGCGGAAAAACTGGAGCAGCGGTATCTTCTACAGTGCCGCATCACGGAGTCGGGGCTCCTGCGGTGCGATCAGATTCTGCGGAACGAAGAGGGAGCGCTTGCAACGCGCGGGGACGACGGAGGAACGTACATTGTGCGGAACTGGTACCCGGGCCGGGAATGTGAGACGGGAAACAGTGAGGATCTTATCCGCGCCTCGGATGCGCTGGCGCGGCTACATACGGCAGCTCATCTGCCGGTGAAAATGGAATACCGGAGGGAATCCATCGTGGAGGAGTGCATCCGCCACAATGTGGAAATTCGAAAGATCCGAAAGTATTTGCAGACAAAAAAGAAGAAAAATGAGTTCGAAAAACTGCTGCTGGCAAGCGCCGGTCCGTATCTGGAACAGGGAGAGCGGGCGGCCGCGGAAATGAAAGCTTCTTCCTATGAAAAACTGCGGCAGCGGGCGGACGAAGAAGGCGCCGTCTGCCACGGGGAATTCAGCCAGCACAATATTCTGCTGGAAAACGGCAGAGGCGAAACGGCGGTCAATTTCGACAAGTGGAACTTCGATCTCCAGGTGGCAGATCTTGGCTATTTTATGCGGAAAATTCTGGAAAAACACGGCTGGAGCGAGCGCGCGGCAGAACGGATTTTAAACGCCTACAGCGCCAGACGGCCGCTCGATGAGGGGGAAATCGAGACACTCCGCCTCTATCTTTCCTATCCGTGGAAATACTGGAAACTGGCAAACCGCTACTACGGAAGCAGAAAATCGTGGATATCCGGGCGGAATACGGAGAAACTAAAAACACTCAATGCGCAGCAGGCAGACTGGCTGCGGTTTGTTAAGGGATCCTTCTTTTAACCGTGCGGTGGAAAAGAGTCTGTTTTGGGCAGAAATCGCCATAAAACCGCTGGTATGGGGGACTTTTTTCTTGACAAGAGAGACGCATTAGTATATAAATATATACAGCTACGCGAAAAAGCCGGTCAACGTAACAGACTGATCATCCGGAAGAAAAACAGCCGGCAGGGCAGGTCGTGTGTATCAGCGGGCCCGCGTACCATGTAAAAAACAAATGTAAGATACAGGAGGAGTAAAACTCATGAACAAAACAGAATTAGTTGCAGCTATGGCTGAGCAGACAAATTTATCCAAAAAAGATGCAGAGGCTGCTTTAAAAGCATTTATCGATGTAGTATCTGAAGAATTAAAGAAAGGTGAGAAAGTTCAGCTGGTAGGCTTTGGTACCTTCGAAGTATCCGAAAGAGCAGCAAGAGAAGGAAGAAATCCGCAGACTGGCGAGACCATGGAAATCAAAGCTTCCAAAACTCCGAAATTCAAAGCAGGAAAAGCTTTAAAGGACATGATGAACTAAGTAAAAATCTATGCGCTTAGATAAATTTTTAAAAGTATCAAGACTGATCAAGCGGCGTACCGTAGCCAATGAAGCCTGTGATGCAGGCCGTGTCCTCGTCAACGACAGACCGGCAAAAGCATCCGCACAGGTCAAGGCAGGAGATGTACTGGAAATTCAGTTCGGAAGTAAATCCGTCAGGGTAGAAGTGCTGAATGTGCAGGAAACCGTGAAAAAAGAAGAAGCACAGGAGCTTTACCGCTACTTATAAGAAGTGCGGCAGGATTCATGTGCAGCGAATAAAAAGAGAAAACCTTCATATAATGGGTGTATAGACCATTGTATGGAGGTTTTTTGTATGGGGGAGATGAACGAACAGGCGCACCGCCTTTTGCTGGAACAGCGGAAAACACTTTCTCTTGGCGGCGTGCAGGATGTGAAAAGCTTTGATGAGAACGAAGTTCTGCTCGTGACCGTCTGCGGTGTTCTTACCATCCGCGGAAAAGAGCTGCATGTGGGCCGTCTGGAGCTGGAAAAGGGAGAGGCGGATATCGAAGGCAGCATCGACAGCCTGGTCTATACGGAACATGGGCCGCTGCAGAAGAAGGGGTCTGCGCTTGCGCGGCTGTTCCGGTAAAAATGAGTGCGTATGTCACCCGGGAGCTGATTCTGTTCGCCTGTTCCATCTGGCAGGGGGCAGTCCTGGGGTTCTGGTACGATCTGATCAAGACAGCGCGGAAACTGATCCGCCACAGCCATGTGGCGGTATCTGCAGAGGACCTCTGCTACTGGATTGCGGCAGCGCTGTATCTGTTTGTACGGATTTACGGAGAGAACAGCGGCGTTCTCCGCGGGTATCTGTTTGGCGGCATCCTTGGGGGCGCTGCATTGTACCACGCATCGTTTGGACGCTTTCTTCCGGAACTTCTGGCAAAGGGAATCAAAAAAGCAGGGCGAATCCTCGCTTTTCCAGGAAAATGGCTGGTAAAAAGTATGAAAAAACGGAGAAAAAGGTTGAAATTTCATGGGAAGAACGGTAAGATGTAACTACACATGTAAGAACAAAAGAAACAAGTCTGCGGACGAAAAACAACAGATAGTTTGGCTGCAGATGGTTGGAAAATAGAAAGCAAGGGTAAAGAAAAGAATGAAAGAAAGGGAAGAAAAGAATTCTGGCCGAAAGAAAAAAGTCAGAAAGAAGAGCTGTACAACAGAGTTCTCAATTACCATAGTCCTGTGCTGCCTGGTTGCAGTCCTTACCGTAAAGGGAATCAGCCTTCAGCAGAAGGTCAATGCAAATGCATCCCGTCTTTCCAGTCTGGACAGCCAGATTGAAGAGGAGAAGCAGCGCACCGATGATATTACCGCCTTGAAAGAATACATGCAGACCGATGAGTACATAGAAAAAACGGCAAGAGAAAAACTTGGCATGGTAAAGGATAATGAGATTTTATTTAAAGAATCCCAGTCGAAATAAACAAAACAGATAAAGAAAGGGCATGATTTCGCAGTCCCCTTTGAAGTCCAGAACAAAGAGAGGAGGAGCGGAACATGCCGGAGTGGATCATTGCCATGTTCCTGATCGGCGCATTGCTGTCAGCAGGGGACATGGCTAAAATTTTTTTGGAAGCCAGAAGAAGCCGCCGGGAAGCGGCCGTCTATGACAATCATCCGCAGAAACTGCAGATGGAGCACTACGCCGATTCGTTCCGCGTTCTGGCAGAGAGCTTTTACCAGATGCCGTCAAAAAGTGTGATGCCGGAGACGGGCCGGGTGGACAAGATTCTGGAAAAAGAACAGCAGGAAGTCTGCAGCCGCTGTGCGAAGGCGTCGTGGTGCTGGGAGCAGTACGGAAACCTGACGCGCGAGCGGTGCCAGGAACTTCTTCAGACAATCGCCGACGGGGATGAGGACGAGATCAGCCGTGCAAAAGGCGAATGGAACGCCTCCTGCCTGAACGGCTCCCGCTTTCTGGAACTGTTCTGGAACCGCTACCAGCAGGAACGCCAGACGGCGCTCTGGTCGGGGCGTGTGGCGGAGAGCCGCCGCGTGGTGGCAGAACAGTTAAGTGAAGTCGCCGGGATTATGGACCGCGCCGCGTGTGATCTGTACAGCCTCAACAGTCTGCCGGACGAGCTCTCGGAAAAAATCTGCCGCCAGATGAAGAAAAACGGGGCTTTCGTCCAGAAAATCTGGCTCCAGGAGCGGCCGAAAGAGCATTTACAGATCTATATGACGGTCAAAGCGGGCCGTCACTGCCGGATCACGCTTCGCCAGACGGCGGAACTGATCGGTTCCCTGTGCGGAATCCCGATGGTTGCGGTACGCGACGGGGCACAGGTCTTAAGCGGAGAATACCAGACGGTGCTGTTTCAGGAGGATGTGAAATTCCAGGTTCTCTACGGTGTGGGACGCATCACCAAGGAGCAGGAGAGTATCTCCGGGGACAATTACAGTGTGCTCTGCGAAAACGGCCAGTTTGTCCTCTGCCTGTCGGACGGCATGGGTTCCGGGATCGAGGCAAACAGGGAGAGCGAGACGGTGGTGGAGCTGTTTGAACAGTTCCTGCGCGCCGGATTCCCGCGGATCATGGCGGCACGGATGATCAATTCGATGCTTCTGCTGCAGCCAAAGGAAGGGATGTTTTCCACGTTTGATGTTGCTTCGATTAATCTCTACACAGGCGTCTGCAGCTTTTTGAAAGGAGGTGCATCGCCGACGTTCCTTAGGCGGGATACGTGGGTGGAGGTTGTGGAGTCGACCAGTCTTGCCGCAGGTCTCGTTTCCCAGACGGATTTTGATACCACAACGAAAAAGCTGTACGACGGTGATTACCTTGTGATGATGACGGACGGAGTGCTGGACGCGCTGCCCGGGGACAGGACGGAGCAGATGAAGCAGCTTCTTCTCGAAGTGAAAAACAGCGAGCCGCGGGAATTTGCCCGGGAGCTTTTGGAACGCGTGCTGCGCCTCGGCGGCTGCCGCGCACGGGATGATATGACGGTTCTGGTCGCCAGAATCTGGAAAAAATAGGAGTAAAAACGAAGGATGCGAGAGAAAGTAAGAGCCTTTATGGAACAGTATCATATGGTAATGGCAGGCGAACGCGTGCTGCTCGGCCTTTCCGGCGGCGCGGATTCCGTCTGCCTGTTTCATCTGCTGCGGGAACTGCAGGAGCCGCTTGGCTTTTCGCTGCTGGCTGTCCACGTCAACCATAATCTGCGCGGCGCGGAAGCCGGGCGGGATGCGGCATTTGCAGAAAATCTGTGCCGGGAATATGATGTTCCGTTCTATCTCTATTCCTGTCCCGTGGAGAAGATCGCAAAAGAAAAGCATCTCTCGACGGAGGAGGCGGGACGCGCGGCGCGGCAGGAAGTTTTTGCAGCGTGCGCAAAGGAGCAGAGGGCAGTGAAAATTGCGCTCGCCCATCACCAGGATGACGTTGCGGAGACGATGCTGCATCACCTGGCACGGGGAACGTCGCTGGCCGGACTTGCCTCCTTACGCCCCGTGCGGGGGAATGTGATCCGTCCGCTTCTCTGCGTCGGACGAAAAGAGATCCGGCAGGAACTGGAAAGCCGTAAGTGTTCCTGGTGTGAGGACAGCACGAATGCAGAGGATGCCTACACGAGGAACGGAATCCGTCACCATGTGCTGCCGTATCTGACCGAAGAGGTCAATCCGCGTGCCGCCGCGCATATGGCACAGACATCGCTGGACCTGCTGGAAACGGAGGAATATCTGGAGCAGCAGACGGATCAGCTGATGGAGCGGTATGCATCCGCAGAGAAAAATGCGGTTGTGCTGCGTGATGCGGTGAGCAGCGAAGCGCCTCTTCTGCAGCGCTACGTGATCCGGCGCGTTCTGGAACAGCTGGCGGGAAAACGGAAGGATCTTACCAGGGAGCATCTGGAATCTGTGCGGGAACTTTTTGAAAAGCAGGTCGGAAAAAGTGTCTACCTGCCGTATGGAATCACCGCCGTGCGCGGATACGAGACGCTCCGCCTGGAAAAGCAGGGAGTGCATTTAAAAGAAGAACGGAAAAGGAAAAGCGGCGAAGAAGTTCCAATTCCGGTTCCGGCCGGGTGTGAAGAGGAAAAAAGTCTCGCATTTGCAGAAAATCCAGTCACGATTGTGAAAAAAACATCGGTTTTTCCCGAAAGAATTGAAGAAAAAAAGTATACGAAATGCTTTGACTGTGATAAAATAAAAGACGGTCTTGTCCTCCGCACGAGAAGAAGCGGAGATTATCTGAGAGTAACCGCAAAAGGCGGGAAAAAGAAACTAAAAGATTATATGATTGATGCCAAGATACCGAAAGAGGAGCGGGATTCCATTCTGCTGCTCGCCGACGGACCGGAGATCTGGTGGGTCGTGGGGTATCGCAGAGGAGAGAGCGGCCGTGTCGGGGAAGACACGAAAGCAGTTCTGCAGATACAGATTGGCGTTGGTAAGGAGGAAAACAGATGAAAGAGACAATCAGAGTATTATTAAGCGAAGAAGAAGTAGACAGACGAATTAAAGAAGTAGCAGACCAGATCAACCGCGATTACGCAGGAAAAGAAGTGCACCTGATCTGCGTTTTAAAAGGCGGCGTATTCTTTATGTGCGAGCTGGCAAAACGCATCACAGTGCCGGTAAGCCTTGACTTTATGTCCGTATCAAGTTACGGCGATGACACCAAGTCCAGCGGAGTTGTCCGTATTGTAAAAGACCTGGATCAGCCGCTGGAAGGAAAAGACGTTCTGATCGTGGAGGATATCATCGATTCCGGAAGAACGCTTTACTATCTGATCGACATCCTGAAAAAGAGAAATCCGAAATCCGTACACCTGTGTACTCTGCTCGACAAGCCGGAGCGCAGAGTGCGCGATGTCAAAGTAGATTATACCTGCTTTAATATCCCGGACGAGTTCGTCGTAGGCTACGGTCTGGATTACGCACAGAAATATCGGAATCTTCCATACATCGGAGTAGTGGAGTTTCACGAAGACGAGGAGTAAAAAGAAAATATGAACAGACAGCGCAGTGGATTTGGACTCTACGCGGCGTTTATGGTGATTATCGTGCTTGCCATGTTCTATATCACCGGAAAAATCAGCGCAGGCAGCAGCCCAAGTCAGCAGAAATTTGAAACCGCCGTAAAAGACGGCAAAGTGACATCCGCGCAGATTGTCCAGAACAAAGAAGTGCCGACCGGCTCCGTCGTGGTACAGGAGCAGGGCGGTGACAGTTATACGGTCAACGTGACCGACGTAAACGCAGCTATCAGCCTTCTGGAGGATGCTGATGTAACGTACACCGTGCAGAATGTCCAGAGAGACAGCATTTTCATGACATCCGTCCTGCCGGCCCTGCTGCTCGGTATGATCCTTCTTTTCGGCATGTCGATGATGAACCGCTCCATGGGCGGCGGTGGAGGCGGCGGAAACAAAATGATGAATTTTGGAAAAAGCAACGCCCATATGTCCACCGACAAAGACAAAAAAGTCCTGTTCCGCGATGTTGCGGGCTTAAAAGAGGAAAAAGAAGACCTTGTTGAGGTGGTCGATTTCCTGAAAGCACCGGAGAAATATACACAGGTCGGTGCGAGAATCCCGAAAGGAGTTCTTCTTGTGGGCCCTCCTGGAACCGGTAAAACCCTTCTGGCGAAAGCTGTTGCAGGAGAGGCAGGCGTGCCGTTCTTCAGCATTTCCGGATCGGATTTCGTGGAAATGTTCGTCGGCGTCGGCGCTTCCCGTGTCCGCGACCTGTTTGAGGAAGGAAAAAAACATGCGCCGTGCATCATCTTCATCGATGAGATCGACGCCGTGGCAAGACGAAGAGGCACCGGCATGGGCGGCGGCCACGATGAGAGAGAGCAGACCTTAAACCAGCTTCTCGTTGAGATGGATGGTTTCGGCGTCAATGAGGGCATCATCGTGATGGCAGCGACGAACCGTGTCGATATCCTGGATCCGGCGATTCTCCGTCCGGGCCGTTTTGACCGCCGCGTGGTTGTAGGACCGCCGGATGTCATGGGCCGTGAGGAAATCCTGAAAGTCCATGCAAAGAACAAACCGCTGGCCGAGGATGTGGATCTGAAACAGATCGCGCAGACGACCGCAGGCTTCACCGGCGCAGAGCTGGAGAACCTGCTGAACGAGGCAGCGATTATGGCGGCAAAGGACCGCAGAAGATTTGTGCGCCAGTCCGATATCAAGTCTGCTTTCATCAAAGTGGGCATCGGTGCGGAGAAGCGCAGTAAAGTCATTTCGGATAAAGAAAAACGGATCACCGCATACCATGAGACAGGCCATGCGATCCTGTTCCATATGCTGCCGGATATGGAGGCGGTCTATACGATCTCCATTATCCCGACAGGTCCTGGCGCAGCGGGCTACACGATGCCGCAGCCGGAGAACGATGATATGTTCCAGACGAGAGGCAAAATGATGCAGTACATCACCGTATGCCTCGGCGGCCGTGTGGCAGAGGAGCTGATCTTCGACGATATCACAACGGGCGCATCCCAGGATATCAAACAGGCGACGGCTACCGCGCGTTCCATGATTACGAAGTACGGTATGTCTGAGAACCTTGGTCTTGTCGCTTACGATTCCGACTCGGATGAGGTCTTCATCGGCCGCGACTGGGGCCATACGAAGAGCTACAGCGAGAATGTAGCCGCAGCCATCGACGAGGAAGTCCGCCAGATGATCGAGAAATGCCACGATCAGGCGAAACAGATTATTCTGGAGCATTCCTATGTGCTGCATGAGTGTGCAAAGCAGCTGATGGAAAAAGAGAAGCTGAGCCGTGCTGAATTCGAAGCCATTTTTGAGCAGGAAGCACAGATGACAGGAACAGCACCGGAAGTTTCTGGAGAAATCTGATATCTTTTTATTTGCAATAGAAAACCTGCAGAGAACAAAAAAAGTTTTTTGCAGGTTTTTTTCTGCGATTTTACGGGCGTTTGTGCAAATTAAAACAGAAAATCCGAAACGCCGGAAAAATTCATCGTTATTTTGAATAAGAATCAAATGAAAAAAAATCGCGATTTGTGCAGACTTTTCGAGGGACGTATGGTACTATAATAACTGTAAAAACCCCCCAATACATTATATAGTTTTTGCTACACCCCATAAGAGAAATACCTTCTCCAAAAGAGCCAGCGTACCCCGCTGGCTCTTTTACTATATAAAAATCCAATAAACACAATCGTTACATGTGTTCAGAAAAAGGTTGTATTACATGGCAGTGTGGGGTAAAATATAAGGAATGAATGATTGAGAAAGACAGAGGCGTTAGTTCATGGATAAAACAAGAATGCAGCAGTATATGTCACAGATGCGGGCGATGTTCAACAAGCATGCGCTCTACAGCGATGAATCCCCGCAGTATCAGATTCCGTTTGAGCCGAACCCGGGCGACACGGTGAAGATCCGGTTCCGTACCCTGAAAAATAATGTAGATGCGGTTTATTTCATCAGCGGTTCCATCCGTGCACAGATGCAGGTCGGTTTGGTCCGGAACGGTTTTGATTATTACGAGATCGAGATTCCGGTCGGAAATGAGCCGATCCGCTATTTTTTTGAGATTCAGGCAGGCCGCGTGGTCTGCTATTACAACAAGCTCGGTGTCACAAGAGAGCTGCAGGAGATGTACTCTTTCGGCATTATCCCGGGCTTCCATACGCCGGACTGGGCGAAGGGCGCTGTCATGTATCAGATTTTTGTGGATCGATTCTGCAACGGAGATCCGTCCAACGATGTGCTGACGGGAGAGTACAGCTACATCGGTGAGCAGGTCAACAAGGTGGATGACTGGAACCGCTTCCCGGAGCAGATGGATGTCCGCAATTTCTACGGCGGCGATCTGCAGGGCGTCATTGACAAGATGGATTATCTGCAGGATCTCGGTGTGCAGGTCATTTATCTGAATCCGGTGTTTGTTTCGCCGTCGAACCATAAGTATGATATTCAGGATTATGACTATATTGATCCGCATTTCGGAAAGATTGTCTCCGACGAAGGCGATCTGCTCTGGCCGGGCGACAAGGACAATACGCGGGCAACGCGGTATATTGACCGTGTGACGAACAAGGCGAACCTAGAGGCGAGCAATGAACAGTTTATCCACCTGGTGGAGGAGGCGCACAAGCGCGGCATGAAGGTGATTCTGGACGGCGTTTTCAACCACTGTGGTTCGTTTAACAAGTGGCTGGACCGCGAGCGGATTTATGAGGCTGGAAAGGGCTATGAGCCGGGCGCGTATGTGGCGCAGGACAGTCCGTATCACACGTTTTTTAAGTTTTATAATGAGCATAACTGGCCGTACAATGAGTTTTATGACGGCTGGTGGGGCCATGATACGCTGCCGAAGCTGAACTACGAGGGTTCGGAGAAGCTGATGGAGGATATTATGCGCATCGGCGCGAAGTGGGTTTCTCCGCCGTTTAATGCGGACGGCTGGCGGCTGGATGTGGCCGCAGACTTAGGACACAGCCCGGAGTTTAACCACAAGTTCTGGAAGGAGTTCCGGCGCGTTGTGAAGGAGGCGAATCCGGAGGCGATTATTCTGGCGGAGCACTACGGCGATGCGATGAGTTGGCTGCAGGGCGACGAGTGGGATACGGTGATGAACTATGATGCGTTTATGGAGCCGGTTTCCTGGTTCCTCACGGGTATGGAGAAGCACAGTGATGAGTTTAACCAGGGGCTTCTCGGAAACAGTGAGAGTTTTATCGGGGCGATGACGTATCATATGCCGGCGTTTTATGCGCCTTCGCTGTATACGGCGATGAATGAGCTGGATAATCATGATCATTCGCGGTTCCTCACGAGAACGAATCATCGTGTGGGGCGTGTGGCGAATGTTGGGCCGTATGCGGCTGCGGAGAATACGAATAAGGCGGTGCTGCGCGAGGCGGTTGTGATTCAGATGACGTGGCCGGGGGCGCCGACGCTGTATTATGGGGATGAGGCCGGCCAGGTCGGGTTTACGGATCCGGATAACCGGAGGACGTATCCCTGGGGACAGGAGGATCAGGAGCTGATCCGATTCTATAAAGAAATGATTGCGGTGCATCGGAGATTTCCGGTGCTGGCGATGGGATCGCTGAAATTTTTGTACCATGATTATAATGTGCTTTCTTATGGACGGTTTAATCAGGAGGAGCAGGTGATTGTGATAATTAATAACCGGAATGAGAGGGTGCATGTGGAGATTCCGGTGTGGCTTACCGGGATTAACCGGAGTTCGGTGGCGAAGCTGACGCAGGTGTTTGCGACGGATGCGGTGGGATTTTCTTCGGAGGAGAAAGAAATCGAGGCACCGGCGGGCATACTGGAGATGGATTTGCTGCCGTTATCGGGAGTGGTACTGCATAGATGCGAGGAGTGACGGACGCCTCGCCGCCGCATCACGCAAGACCGAACGGGCGGCGGCGAGGCTGGTAGTGGGGACGGGAGATTGAAAAATAGAAATGGAAAAAGAGCTCCGATTCGTATGAATCAGAGCTCTTAATCGTGCCGCAAACCGGGATCGAACCGGTACGGGTATCACTACCCACGGGATTTTAAGTCCCGGGCGTCTGCCAGTTCCGCCACTGCGGCATATGGACGGAGATGGATTCGAACCATCGAAGCAATTTGCAGCAGATTTACAGTCTGTCCCCTTTGGCCACTCGGGAATCCGTCCATGTATTTTGTTTTGTGTCAGAATGACTTCCGACATTGAATGATTATACTGGATGTGGAGGGAAAATGCAAGGGTTTTTTTGAAAAAAATAGAAAAAAGTTGAAAGGGGGGAGCAGGTCGGGTATAATATCAAATATATGGGCTTCTATATTGAGTAAAAATGGAGGATATAGGGTAAGTATGATTAAGATTAAGGATTATGTCCGGGTGGGGTCGATGGAGGAGGCGTATGAGCTGAATCAGAAGAGAAGCGCCTGTATCCTGGGCGGGATGCTCTGGACGAAGATGGGGCAGAGGCAGGTGCAGACGGCGATTGATTTGTCCGGGCTGGGACTGGATCAGATTGAAGAGTCCGAGGAGGAGTTTTCGATTGGATGTATGGTGACGCTGCGGCAGATGGAGGAGAATGAGGGGCTGAATGCTTATACCGACGGTGCGGCACGGGAGAGTGTGCGGAGTATTGTCGGGGTGCAGTTCCGGAATCTGGCTACGGTGGGAGGCAGTATTTTCGGCAGATTTGGATTTTCGGATGTGCTGACGCTGTTTCTGGCGCTGGATACGGAGGTGGAGCTGGTTCATGCGGGACGGATGCCGCTGGCGGAGTTTGCCTGTTCAAAGAGAGACAGGGATGTGCTGGTAAGGCTGATTGTGAAGAAGCATGAGGGTGTTACAGTTTATCAGAGTCATCGAAATTCCAGAACGGATTTCCCGGTGCTGACGTGTGCGGTGCGGGTGGAAGACGGAAAAGGATGTGCGGTGCTTGGGGCAAGACCGGCGAAGGCGGCACGTGTAGAGCTTCCGGCGGAGCTGGCGGAAAAGCTGGCGGCTGGAAAGGCATCTGCGGAGGAGCTGAAGGCGGCGGCTTCGGAGATTTCTGATCAGTTTACATATGGCAGTAATATGCGCGGAAGTGCAGAGTATCGTCATCATCTGGGACGGGTGCTGCTGCGCAGATGTATGGAAGAAATTCAGAAGAAGGAGGAGCAGTGATGAAGATTTCGATGATCTTAAATGGAAAGAAGACGGAAGCGGAAATTGATGCAGACATGCTCCTGATCGATTTTGTGAGAAGCCAGGGATGCTACAGTGTGAAGCGCGGCTGTGAGACGTCGAACTGCGGGCTGTGTACGGTTTTTCTGGAGGGAAAACCGGTGCTGTCGTGTTCGGTGCTTGCGGCGCGGGCGAATGGATGTAAGGTGGATACGCTGGAAGGCCTGCAGGAGGAAGCAGAAGAATTTGGTTCCTTTATTGCCGGACAGGGCGCTGAGCAGTGCGGGTTCTGCAATCCGGGGATGATTATGAATGCGATTGCGCTGTTCCGGGAAAATCCGGATCCGAGTGAGGAAGAAATTAAAGAATATCTGGCGGGAAATCTCTGCCGCTGTTCCGGATATGAAGGACAGCTTCGGGGAATTTTGAATTTCCTTGCCTGGAAAAAGCAGCAGGGAGGTGCGTCATGAGCAGAGAAAATCATATCTATGAACCGGACTGGTCGGGAAGAACCGATCAGCTCTGCAGTGTGAATAAGCCGGTGATCAAAAAGGATGCCCTCGCGCTGGTAACCGGAAAGCCGGTTTATGTAGATGATCTGGCGCCGAAGGATTGTCTGATTGTCAAGGTACTGCGGAGTCCGCATGCCAATGCAATCGTAAAATCCGTGAAAAAGACGGCAGCAGAGCGTGTTCCGGGCATTGAGGCGATTTATACCTGGGAGGATGTGCCGAAACAGCGTTTTACAATGGCAGGACAGACCTACCCGGAACCAAGCCCGTATGACCGTCTGATCCTCGATCAGCATGTGCGCTACGTGGGAGATCCGGTGGCGATTATTGCCGGAAAAGATGAAAAATGCGTGGACCGTGCGCGGAAGCTCCTGAAAGTAGAGTACGAAGTGCTTCCGGCCATTCTGGATTTTCATCAGTCCAAGGATAATGAACTGCTGGTGCATCCGGAGGAAAGCTGGAAATCGCTCTGTCCGGTCGGTGCGGACAATCAGAGAAATCTCTGTGCAAGTGCGGAAGATCACAACGGAGATGTGGAAGCCGTGCTCGCAGAGTGCGATGAGGTCGTAGAGCATACGTATCATGTACGCGCAGCCCAGCAGGCGATGATGGAGACGTTCCGGACATACTGCTTTATGGATACCTACGGACGGCTGAATGTGCTGAGCTCGACCCAGATCGTTTACCATGCGCGCCGCATTCTGTCCAATGCACTCGGCATTCCGAAATCGAAGATCCGTGTTTCCAAGCCGAGAATCGGCGGCGGATTCGGAGCGAAGCAGACGGTGGTTGCCGAAATTTTCCCGGCGTTTGTAACCTGGAAAACCGGAAAACCGTCGAAAATGATCTTTACGAGAGAAGAGTCCCAGACAGCATCCACACCGCGCCATGAGATGGAAGTAACGATCCGCCTCGGTGCGATGAAGGATGGAAGAATCCGTGCGATCGATCTGTATACACTTTCCAACACGGGTGCATACGGCGAGCATGGACCGACAACGGTCGGCCTTTCCGGCCACAAATCGATTCCGATGTATGGATCTCTTGAGGCTTACCGGTTTGCGTATGATGTTGTGTATTCCAACGTAATGTCAGCCGGTGCTTACCGCGGATACGGTGCGACGCAGGGTATCTTTGCCGTAGAATCTGCTGTCAGTGAGATGGCAGCGCGTCTTGGCATCGATCCGATCCGGATCCGGGAGCAGAACATGGTCCGTGAGGGACAGTTCATGCCGGCTTACTATGGCGAAACGGCAAACAGCTGTGCGCTTGACCAGTGCGTGGAGCGTGCGAAAGAGATGATCGGCTGGGATGAGAAATATCCGTGCCGTGATATGGGAGATGGAAAGGTGCGCAGCGTCGGCATTGCGATGGCGATGCAGGGTTCCTGTATTTCCAATCTCGATGTCGGATCGGCAACGATCAAAGTCAACGACGACGGCGGCTATACGATGCTGATCGCAGCGGCCGATATGGGAACCGGCTGCGATACGATTCTGTCCCAGATGGCGGCAGAGTGTCTGGAGTGTGATGTGGATGACATTACCGTTGTCGGCGCAGATACCGATACGTCCCCGTATGACTCCGGTTCCTATGCATCGAGTACGACGTATATTACCGGAAAAGCGGTGGAAAAAGCCTGCATGACGCTTCGGAAACGAATCTGTGCCCTGGCGGCAGAGCGGATGAACGTGCCGGAAGATGAGACAGAATTTACCGGTACCGGCGTCGTGCATGAAAAGAGCGGAAGCAGCATGACGATGGAAGAAATCGCAACAGCGGCCATGTGCAATAACGGCATCGCGCTGGAAGCGACGGAAAGCAACTGCTCACCGGTATCGCCGCCGCCTTATATGGCTGGTGCGGTCGAGATCGAGCTGGATAAAGAGACCGGCGAGGTCAAGATTCTCGATTATGCCGCCGTTGTCGACTGCGGAACCGTCATCAACCCGAACCTTGCGCGCGTACAGGTCGAGGGCGGTCTGGTGCAGGGCATCGGCATGACGCTGTTTGAAAATATCCAGTACACGGACAAGGGTCAGATGATCAATAATTCGTTTATGCAGTATAAAGTGCCGACCCGCCTCGATATGGGCAGGCTGCGCGTCGAGTTTCGGAGCAGCTACGAGCCGACCGGTCCGTTCGGTGCAAAATCGATCGGCGAGATCGTCATCAACACACCGGCTCCGGCGCTGGCACATGCAATCTACAATGCGACGGGTCTGTGGTTCCGCGAACTGCCGATCACGAGCGAGCAGATTGCAATGGGAATTGCGGAAAAAGAATGCGAGTAACGATACTTTATCTGGCAGCCGGGAACAGCAGACGGTTCGGGGAAAATAAGCTGCTCTATCCGCTGGATGGAAAGGCGGTGTATCGCCATCTGCTGGACCGGCTGGCCCAAATTGCCGGAAGGCATGAGAACTGGGAACTGCTGGTTGTGACGCAGTATGAAAGGATTCTGGAGGAGCTTGCGCCGCTGGTAAAAGCCGGGCGTCTGCAGACGATGTTTTCGCCGGACAGCGAAAAAGGAATTTCCTATACAATCCGCGCGGGAATCGAGGCAGCGGAGAAGCAAAATGCCGATGCCTGTGCGTGTTTTGTGGCGGATCAGCCGTACCTGAAGGAAGAGACGGCGGAGCGCTTTCTGGAATCCATGGAGATGCAGAAGGCTCCACTTGGCTGCGTTTTCTGCGGCGGCGAGAGCGGCAATCCGGCGTGGTTCTCAAAACCTTATTTTTCAGAACTAAAAGAACTTTCCGGCGACTGCGGCGGGAAAAAGGTGCTGAAACGGCACTGGGAATCGGTAATTCCGTTCCGGGTCGAAGCCGCGTGGGAATTAAAGGATCTGGATCGAAAAGAGGATCTCTGATGCAGAGACACCGGCGGCTGCCATGAATAAAATTTGAGACAGTGCGAAATTTGATGGATTTGGACTTGCATTTCCAGTGAGAAGTAAGTACAATGGGTATAATAAAAATTCGGGAGGCTTCAAAAAAATGCAGTTATTGGAAGACAGAATCCGCAAAGACGGAAAAGTACGCGAGGGAAATGTCCTGAAGGTGGACAGCTTTTTAAATCATCAGATGGACGTCAATCTGTTCCGGGAAATCGGAAAAGAGTTTCAGCGTCGTTTTGCGGGAGAGGAGATCACGAAAATCCTGACCATCGAGGCATCTGGAATCGGAATTGCCTGTGTTGTGGCTGAAATTTTTAATGTTCCGGTTGTGTTTGCAAAGAAAACACAGACCAAAAATATCGCCGGAGATGTTTATACCACAAAAGTAGAATCTTTCACCCATGGAAGAGTTTATGATATCATTGTTTCCAAAGAATTTCTGGGAAAAGGAGACAAAGTTCTCCTGATCGATGATTTCCTGGCAAACGGAAAAGCGTTGGAAGGACTGGCAACCCTGGTACAGGATTCCGGTGCAGAGCTCGTAGGAGCAGGCGTTGTCATCGAAAAAGGGTTCCAGATCGGAGGAAAACTGCTGCGTGACCGCGGCATTCATCTGGAATCTCTTGCCATCGTCGATGGTATGGATGATAAAACCGGGGAAATTACCTTCCGGAAACAGTAAGGAGGCGTCAAAATGGCAAATCTGATTGCAAGAATTGCCGTTCTTCTGGTTCTGGCGGCCGCAGGAATGGTGCTGGCCGACAGAAAAGAAAAAATTGATCTCAGTGTGTCACTGCTGCTGTTTCTGGCGGCAGTCAATGTGACCTCTTTTTTCAGCCTGAAAGATAACAGGATTGTAGTTGTCATGATTCTGACGGTATATTTTCTGTTGTACGCAGGCGCAAAAGAGCTGCTGCGGAGACGGGCAGAGAAAAAAAGAAAATGAATGCAAACCGAACATCCGGCTGCGAGCACCCATGCAAAAGTGCCGGTCGGATGTTTTTTGAATTTTCCTGTAAATTCAAAAAACATCCGGGCAGGATCGCGCTGCAGAGCGATATTGCAGAAGAACTCCATATGGAAGGAGATGCCGCAAGAATCCACCAGCTCGTTTCTCTTCTTGTGGATAACGCCGTTAAATACACTCCGGAGGGTGGAAAAATCCACATTTTCTGGCGAAAAAACGGCAAAAAAGCAGAATTTTCGGTGCAGAATACCTGCGATACCCTGCCGGAAGGTGATCTCAACCGCCTCTTTGGCCGCTTCTACCGTGCGGATGCGTCGCGGGCCAGGGGAAAGAGGCGGCTATGGAATCGGCCTTTCCGTGGCTGCTGCAATTGTAAAGGCACATAAGGGAAAAATCACCGCAGAGCGGACACGAGATGGCATCTGTTTTAAAGCAGTCTTTCCGGCAAAAGGATGAAAGAAACAAAATTCCGGAAAAACGGAAAAATGACGGCAGGGCAGGAAAGGCAGACACACAAAAAAGCAGAAATCAAAAGCTTCCAAGAGAGAAAAAACAAAAGAAAACAAAAGAAAACAAAAGAAAACAAAAGAAAACAAAAGAAAACAAAAGGAGGAATATATGATGTTTGATTGTGGTTTACAAAACATTTTCCAGCTGAAAAGCGGACAGTCCCGTTCTATTAACTGGGAAAACCGGAATGGAGAAAAAGGAAAAGGCGGCATGGCATCCAGCGATCTTGGTCCGTCCAGAAAAGGTTCCCCGTGTATCCCGAAAATAGAAGCAGGAGAGACCGTAACACTTGGTGAGATCCAGGGAGAAGGCATCATTCAGCACATCTGGATCACCGTCACAGACCGTACCAGTGAACGTAACCGTTATGTTCTGCGGGATCTTGTTCTGCGCATGTACTGGGATGACGAAGAAGATCCATCCGTGGAATGCCCGCTTGGCGATTTCTTCTGCTGCGGCTTCGGTGTTTCCTACCAGGTAAACTCAGTCCCGATTGCTGTCAATCCGACCCGTGGTTTCAACAGCTATTTCCCGATGCCGTTCCGTAAAAACGCCCGTATTACCATTGAAAATCAGTGTGATGAGCCGATTCCGGCCTTCTTTTATCAGATCGACTATTGCCTGACAACGGTTCCGGAAGATGCTGCCTATTTCCATGCCCAGTGGCGTCGTCAGCGCATAACGGAAAAGGCAAAAGACTACGTTGTCCTCGACAACATCAAAGGGAAAGGCCAGTACGTTGGAACGTATCTTGCACTTACCAGCCTCGAACGCTACTGGTACGGAGAAGGTGAGATGAAATTCTACATCGATGGAGACAAGGATTATCCAACCATCTGCGGAACCGGAACAGAAGATTACTTCGGTGGTGCCTGGAGCTTTGCAACACAGCAAAATGGCCAAACCGTTGAAAATCAGTACTGCACTCCGTATCTTGGATATCCTTACTACTCTACCCACGATACCTTCCTTCATAATGATTACCACAATGATGATCAGATGCCACAGCGCAGCTTCTACCGCTGGCACCTTCTTGATCCTATCCTTTTTGAGAAGGATCTTAAGGTAACCCTTCAGCAGATTGGTGTCAGTCACGGAGGCCTCTTTGAACGTCAGGATGATGTCGCTACCACAGCTTACTGGTACCAGACGCATCCTCATGTACCATTCGCGCCACTCATGTCCAGAAAAGAGCGCTGGCCAAGATGATTTTTGACGCTTTTCCTATTTTATATGTTTCATGACGTTGCATATCGGCTGCAAGAGTCCGTTCCGAACAAATCCGCTTCCAACGAATTTGTCCGGAAAAGGGCTCTTTCTTTTTTTATATGGTATTCAAAAAGCGATCCGGATTACAGAGGTCCGTCTTTTCACAAACCTTTCACATTTTCCGTCCATTCTTTAAGGTTCCTTTAAAGTTTCCTCATTATACTTAAAAGTGTAAAAAACATTTCCGGAAGTAAATCAAACGAAAGGATCAATCGATTATAATGCAAAGCCAACAGATTCCCATGACCTTCCAACGGTATGAAACAAAATACATGCTTTCCCCGATCATGGCTCGCAAGCTTCGCAAGAGCCTTCCGGGTCATCTGCAGATGGATGAATACGGCCTTGATACCATCTGCAGCCTCTATTACGATACCCCGGATCACCAGCTCATCCGCCGTTCGCTGGAAAAAACCGTCTACAAAGAAAAACTGCGACTCCGCAGTTATGGTCCGGCCAAAGAGACCAGCCCCATATACGTAGAATTAAAGAAAAAATATGAAGGAATCGTCTACAAACGCCGCGAGCGCATGATATTATCAGAAGCGGTTCCCTATCTTGCGGGAAAATCAGAACCGGGCTTCGACAGCCAGATTCTCCACGAAATCACTTGGTTTCGCAACTACTACCGGGGGCTTGCTCCCGCTATGTACATCGCCTACGACCGCATCGCCTGCTTCGGCACGGAAGACAGGAACTTTCGTGTTACCTTCGACACCAATATCCGATGGCGTACCGACAATCTGTGTCTTGACGGTCCAACGGAAGGAACCAGGCTTTTAGAACCAGGCTGGTATCTCATGGAGGTGAAATCACCAGGTGCTGTGCCCCTATGGTTCAGCAAAATTCTGGATGATCTTGCAATCTATCCGGCATCATTTTCTAAATACGGCTTTGCCTATCAGATCGAAAATCAGAAAGTATCAGAAGAAAAAGCTTTCATACCATTCACAGATATCCGGCAAACCGTATCAAAAACAGCATTCCGTTAGCTGAATCAGGTAAGTCCTCTGCGGCCATTGCGAAAAGCAAGAAGCAGTGGGTGGACTCACAGCTTGCGAAAAGCCTTTTTCAAACATAATCTGCTTCACAAAAAAGAAAATGTAACTATTCAGAGCCATGCAAAATAGAAGCAACATCGCGATGTAGCGTAAGCGGAATCGAGATGGGGCTCTGAATAGACAAGAAAATAAAAAAATTCTGGGAGGAATTTGCTATGCTTAACGCAATATTCAGTTCCGTTTTTACAGAAACAACCGCCGCCTTCACCTTTGGTCAGTTCCTTGCCTGCACAGCAGTGTCTCTGATTCTGGGACTGTTGATCGCTGCTGTTTACAGGTACAAAAGCGAATGCACCAAAAGCTTTGCTGTCACGCTTGTTCTGATGCCTGTGATCGTACAGAGGGTGATCATGCTCGTCAATGGAAATCTTGGAACCGGAGTCCCTTGATTATACCAGTGTTTTTGACGATATCTTTGCCAGGTATCTGACCCGTTGCGAGCTTGTACAGGTAAAAACCACGAATATGGGAAGTCTTTTCAAGCTGGAGTATCGCATCGTATTCCGCGAGGAAGGCGAAGAGAAAAACATGATTGACCAGCTCCGCTGCAGAAACGGAAACCTTGAAATCCTGTGCAGTCGTGCGCAGACTGGAAGGGAGGAATTATAATGAATCGAAACAGAAAGAAAAAAAACAGAAAAAAAGAGACCGGCGCAGTCGTCAGCCTGCTTCTTGCATCATCGCTGGCCTTCGGCGGATGCGGCACAGCAGTGACATCTTCCAGCTCTGTGAATGCCGAATCTGCCCGTACAGAGTCAACCGGCGAAACATCTGCCGACAACGCGGATACCACATCAGAGAGCACAGATTCGGAAAATGCAATGGAAAGTGCTTCCGATATTAATTTTGACCTGGAACTGACCGAATCCACTATCGACACCGAATTCACAGACCGTGAGAAGAGCGGAAGCTATAAAGCATCAGAAGCCGTAAAAATTACACTTAATAAGACGACAGCTACCGTCTCCGGCAGCGGAGCCAAAGCAGACGGCAGCACAATTACCATCACGGAAGAAGGCGTTTACATCGTAAGAGGAACACTTGAGGATGGCCAGATTATCGTAAACGCATCCGATTCCGACAAGGTTCAGATCGTACTCGATGGAGTCCATATCAACTGTGAGACGAATGCTGCCATCTACGTTCGCGAAGCGGACAAAGTTTTCATCACGCTTGCTGAAAACAGCAGCAACACGCTTGGCGATGGAAACGAGTACACTCAGATTGACGACAACACGGTAGACAGTGTTATCTTCTCCAAATCAGATCTTGTCTGCAACGGGACAGGAAGTCTGACCATCGAGGCAGACTACAAGCACGGGATTGTATCCAAAGATGATCTTGTGATTACCGGCGGAACCTACAAAATCGCCGCTGCGGACAACGGGATCACAGCCAAAGATCAGATTAAAATTCTGAACGGAAGCTTTGACATTGATGCTGCAAACAGTGCGGTCAAAGCGAAGAATACGGATGACGCAGAGCTTGGAAATATCTATATTGCCGGTGGAATTTTTACGATCGAGGCGGAACAGGACGGCTTCCATGCAACCGGCAGCATTGTTGTCGATGACGGAACCATCACCGTAAACTCCGGTGATGACGGTTTCCATGCGGATCTCGACACCGTCATTCATGGCGGAACGATCCTTGTTGAAAAAAGCTACGAAGGACTGGAAGGAAAACGCGTTGTGGTCAATGGTGGTGACATTACCGTAAATGCCAGCGACGATGGCGCCAATGCTGCCGGTTCCGGTGACGATGACAGCAATGCCGCAAGCTCAAACGACGATAGCAGTGCTGTCGTAAACTCCGGTGATGATAGCAGCATATCCGGTACGGCAGACGGAAAGGAACCTCCGCAAATGCCGCCTGATACAGAAAACGGCAGCGATATGCAGCCATCGCAGGACTTCGATCCGGAGAACGCTCCGTCTGGCGGAAATGCGCCGCAGGACTTCGATCCGGGGAATGCTCCTTCTGACGGCGATGCTCGACAGATGATGCAGGGAGGCCCCGGCGGCGGGGGAAACTCTGAGCTTTACATTAAAATTACCGGCGGAACCCTGACCGTATCCGCCGATGGTGATGGTCTTGATTCCAACGGCGGTCTTCTCGTGACCGGCGGAACTACGATCGTGTACGGGCCGACCAGCGATGGTGACAGTGCCCTCGATTACGACGGAAGTGCAATTGTGACCGGCGGAACCTTAGCTGCTATCGGCAGTGCCGGCATGACGGAAAGCTTCGACGAAGCTTCCACCCAGCCCGTTATCACCTATTACTGTACGGAAACCCAGTCCGCTGACACTACCATCACACTGACAGACAGCGATGGAAGTGCCCTCTTCACGGTCACACCCGAAAAAGCCTACGCCAGCATCGTTTTGACCTGCCCAGAAATGAAACTGGACGCAACGTATACTCTGGCTGCCGGTACCGATAACGAAGAGATCACCCTCACGGACATCATCACCACCGCCGGAACCCGGTCTGTTAAAACGATGAGCGATCCCGAAGGTGGAAAAATGCCAAATAACAGCGACAACAAAGGAACTCCGCCTTCAAAACCAAGCGACACGGCTGAGTGAACCGTTATAGTTCATTCAGCACCGGAACATTTGCTGTTCCGGTGCGTAAGAAAGTGATTCTACTCATGATTCTACCGTGGCTGTCTTCCTACTTCCAATTTACCGTATTCTGTGCTAAAATAACCTCACAAGAAAAGAGGTAGAAAAATCATGTATGATAAACTGACCGAAAACGATATTAAAAAAATGCAGGAAGAAATCGACTACCGCAAACTGGTTGTCCGTCCAAAAGAGCTCGAGGCTGTAAAAGAAGCCCGTGCCCAGGGCGATCTCAGCGAAAACTTTGAGTACAAAGCTGCCAAACAGGACAAAAACCGCAACGAAAGCCGCATCCGCTATCTGGAAAAAATGATCAAAACCGCTCACGTCATCTCTGATGATTCAAAAGATGACGAAGTCGGCATCAACAACACCGTCCAGGTCTACATCGAAGAAGACGACGAAATCGAAACCTACAAACTCGTCACCACCGTCCGCGGCAACTCCTTAAAAGGCTACGTCAGCATCGACTCCCCCTTAGGAAAAGCCATCTTAGGCCATAAAGTCGGCGACCGCGTCACCGTAAAAGTAAGCGACACCTACAGCTACGACCTCCTCATCAAAAGCATTGAAAACACCGCCGATGACGATGACGAACTCCGAAGCTATTAAAAAAGAAAGGAAACCACTAACCATGGAAAAAATCGCAAGCTTCACCATCGACCATATCAAACTCAAACCAGGCGTCTACGTATCCCGTAAAGACCACGTAGGTGACAGCATCATCACCACCTTTGACCTGAGAATGACTTCACCAAACGATGAGCCCGTCATGAACACCGCCGAAGTCCACACCATCGAGCACCTCGGAGCTACCTTCCTCCGTAACCATGAGCAGTGGAAAGACAAAACCGTATACTTCGGTCCAATGGGCTGCCGCACCGGTT
The DNA here is from genome assembly GCF_003460565.1 of Blautia sp. AF32-4BH. NCBI lineage: Bacteria > Bacillati > Bacillota > Clostridia > Lachnospirales > Lachnospiraceae > Blautia > Blautia sp. AF32-4BH. The sequence continues at coordinate 544,980 of NZ_QTVL01000001.1, forward strand.
TCTACCTGCTGCTGGCAGGAGACTACACCTCCAGAGACATCGTCCCGCTCGTCACCGAAATGTATGAATTCATCCGCGATTTCAAAGGCGAAGTTCCGGGCGCATCTCCGAAAGACTGCGGAAACTACCTGGACATGAACCTCCCCATGGCCAACTACCTCGGCAAAAAATACCTGGATGAAGTCTTGTACGGAATTGATGATTCCCGTCTCGTCTATCCGGAATAAATTCTAAAAATGGTAACTATTCAGCGCCATGCAATTTCGCATGGCTCTGAATAGTTACAAAAAATGAAAGAAAACAGGGGGAAACAGAGTATGAGAACCATGGAAAACGAAAAACTGCGTGTGCAGATCAGCGATCACGGTGCAGAACTTTGCAGTATCTACGATAAGGAAGCTGACCGTGAGGCAGTCTGGATCGGAGATCCGGCCTTCTGGAACCGCCACGCACCGGTTTTGTTCCCGTTTGTCGGAAAAGTAAACGGTGGATTCTATACCCACAAAGGTATCAAATACCCGATGGGCCAGCATGGCTTTGCACGTGACAAAGAGTTTGCGTGCATGGAAAATACAGAAAATAAAACCGTACATCGTCTGGTATCGACCGATGAGACAAAAAAAGTCTATCCGTTCGACTTTGCTTTTACCGTAACCCAGAAACTTTCAGGCAGAACCGTGACTGTTATCTGGGAGGTAGAAAATACCGGAGAGGAAGACCTTTATTTTTCTGTCGGAGGGCATCCGGCATTTATGATTCCGGAGCAGTACGACATTGTCTTCAACAAAGATCTTCGGAACCATGGCGAGACAGAACTTGAATATGTTCTGATTGATCCGGAAACAGCAGGTGTTGATGCTGCACATCCACGGAAACTGGCATTAATCAACGGAAAAATCCCATATACCAGAACCCTTTTCGACGAGGATGCTCTGATCTTCGACAATACGCAGGTAGAGCGCGTTGGCGTGGAAGTAGATGGGAAACCGTACGTTACCCTCACCTGTAAAGGCTTCCCAAGCGTTGGTGTATGGTCCAAGCCAAAAGCAGCCGCTCCGTTTGTTTGTCTCGAGCCATGGATCGGCCGCTGTGACAACGTTGGCTTTGATGGTGAATTAAAAGACAAATATGGTGAACAGCACCTGAAGGCAGGAGAAAGTTTTCAGGCAAGCTACACCATCACCATCGGAGAATAAACCAGGTAAAAGAGAAAAAACTCTAAAGTATGGGGAAAAGAACACGTTTCCTATGCTTCGGGGGTTGAAATTTTACGGTTTCTTTACTATAATTAGCATCAAGCCCAAAAACGCATGTGGTTTGGCATGCACAGAAGAAAAAACAGGAGGGAACGTTTTTGAAAAGAGAAACGGTTATCGTACTTGATTTTGGCGGTCAGTACAATCAGTTAATTGCAAGACGTGTACGTGAGTGTAACGTTTACTGTGAGATTTATTCTTACAAAACAGATATTGAAAAGATTAAAGAAATTCAGCCGAAAGGTATTATCTTTACCGGCGGCCCGAACAGCGCATATCTGCCGGATTCCCCGACCTATACAAAAGAAATTTTCGAACTTGGAATTCCGATCCTCGGCATTTGCTACGGATCACAGCTGATGATGCATCTGCTGGGCGGAAAAGTAGAAGTAGCTCCGGTCAGAGAATATGGAAAAATTGAGGTAACCGTAGATACCAGTTCCGCACTGTTCGAAAATGTATCTGAAAAAACAATCTGCTGGATGAGCCACAACGACTATATTTCCAAAGCAGCCCCGGGCTTTGAAATCATTGCCCATACGGAGGACTGTCCGGTAGCAGCCGTTGCAAACGTAGAGAAAAAGCTCTATGCAACCCAGTTCCATCCGGAAGTTCTTCATACCAAAGAAGGAAAGAAGATGCTTTCCAACTTTGTATACAATGTATGTAAATGTGCCGGTGACTGGCACATGGATTCCTTCGTAGAAGAGTCTATCAAAGCTATCCGCGAAAAAGTTGGCAACGGAAAAGTACTCTGTGCCCTTTCCGGCGGCGTTGATTCCTCTGTTGCAGCCGTTATGCTCTCCAAAGCAGTTGGAAATCAGCTCACCTGCGTTTTTGTTGACCACGGTCTGCTGCGTAAAAACGAAGGCGATGAAGTAGAGGCTGTATTCGGACCGGAGGGTCCGTATGACCTGAATTTTATCCGTGTTAATGCACAGGAGCGTTTCTATGCCAAATTAAAAGGCGTAGAAGAGCCGGAGAAAAAACGTAAAATTATCGGTGAAGAATTTATCCGTGTCTTCGAAGAAGAGGCAAAGAAAATCGGTGCCGTAGACTTCCTTGTACAGGGAACCATCTACCCGGACGTTGTAGAGAGCGGTGTCGGCGGAGAATCCACCGTTATCAAATCTCACCATAATGTCGGAGGACTGCCGGATTACGTAGATTTCAAAGAAATCATCGAGCCATTGCGCAACCTCTTCAAAGATGAAGTAAGAAAAGCCGGTCTGGAGCTCGGAATTCCGGAATATCTTGTATTCCGTCAGCCATTCCCAGGTCCGGGTCTTGGTATTCGTATCATCGGTGAAGTAACCGCCGAGAAAGTGAAAATGGTTCAGGATGCCGACGCAATCTGGCGTGAAGAAATTGACAAAGCCGGAATCGCTCACGAAATCGGCCAGTACTTCGCAGCACTGACCAACATGCGTTCTGTTGGAGTCATGGGAGACGAAAGAACGTATGATTATGCCATTGCCCTCCGTGCCGTAACCACTACCGATTTCATGACAGCCGAAAGCGCAGAAATTCCGTGGGATGTCATCGGAAAAACAACGAGCAGAATTGTAAACGAAGTAAAACACATCAATCGCGTTATGTATGATTGCACAGGAAAACCACCGGCAACCATCGAGTTTGAATAAATCGAGTTGCTTAAAAAAGCCAGTGTTTATGCGGGTTTCAGCGATTTCGATTAGTCTTTTGATAACAAATTGATAACAGTCATAGCAAGTGCCATTATTCTTGTTATCCAGTGGTTTATGGGTAACGGAACAATTAACAGGTGGCTTGCAGACTAAAGTTCGGAGCTTGGCTCTGAACAAATTCCATATTATAAACTAAGCCCTTAGCTGTGGTTAATAACCATAGTTAAGGGCTTTTTTGTCGTTGCCAAAGCATCTGTAGGGAGCTGCCAGTGGCAGGTCCTGTAGGTGCTTATTTATCTTTCAAGTGGTCTTTGAATGCTTCCACGAGAGCGTCACTTAATTCCTGTGATGGAACTTTTGCCCAACGCTGTGTGGTGTCGAACTCTGGATAATGGTAACGCCAGTTATCGTATTCTTCTCTGTTGATTTCTTCGGAAGATAGCTTGTCTGCCTGTTCTTTCCAAGCATACAGCATTTTGAGGAGTTCATATGCTTCTCTGCCTTTGTCCTTGTTGACCTTTAAGCATACCTCTCCGTCTGCTTCACTGACAGTAAGACCGTAAATATCTTCAAGGGTAAACAGAGTGTGCATAAGACCGATATAGCTGTCTATGTCAGGAACATCAAGAGCCTGTGGAGAAACATCAAGCACCTGTGCCAATGCATTTGTAAGGTCTGCTTTCGGTTTGCGTGTACCAGTTTCGTACTGTGCCAAACGCACATCAGCACTCTTTTCTGGAAAACCGATTGCTGTACCGAGATACTTTTGTGTCATACCACGCATTAGTCTGAAAAAATGTATTCTTTCGCTGATAGCCATAATGATACGCTCCTTTTATATTTAGTGAAATAAGTATAGCAGAAATGTTTAGTGGAAGTCAAGAAAAACCGAAACAAAAATGTTTAATATTTTCTTTGCAACCACTTGACAATAGCAAATATGTTTAGTAAAATAAATTACGAATTAAACAAATATGCTTAATGCGACAACTGAATGACCGTCCGAAAAGCCAAACCGCCAAGACCTCGTCGGAGCAAGTTCCGTATCGTTCGCTTGTGTGCAAGCACAAAAGCTCATTCGCTGCACTGCTCCTCCTCTTCCCCAAAAGTCTCCGACTTTTCGGGAACCCCTATACGAGCGAGCGCCTGATGTACTGCGGTGCATTGGGACAGCACAGCGCCTGCCGACAAGCAGGAGTGCCTGTTGGAACTTTAACACGGAGAAAGCGGCAAGCAAAAAATTATTTTAAGAAAGGAAGAAAAAGGATATGGAAAACAGATTTATCCGAGCCGAAGATGTGGCTCAGGAACTAAACGTATCAAAACCTTATGCATATAAACTCATCAGACAATTAAATGAGGAATTGAAAGCAAAGGGCTTTATTACGATTGCAGGGCGTGTAAATCGCCAGTATTTTTACGAAAGGCTCTACGGAGCAGGAAAGGGGGAAATGTAAATGCCGGTATTTAAGAATGAAGATAACGGTACTTGGTATGTGATGGCAAGGTATGTGAACTGGAAAGGGGAACGCAAGCAGAAATGCAAGCGTGGCTTTGCTACCAAACGAGAAGCACAGGAATGGGAAAGAATGTTCAAATTGCAGACTTCTTCAGACCTTGATATGAGTTTTGAAGCCTTTACGGAGCTTTATATCAATGATGTGAAGAACCGTTTGAAGGAAAACACGTGGCTTACCAAAGAGCATATCATACGCACAAAGATACTTCCGTATTTCGGGAAACTGAAAATCAGCGAGATTTCCACAAAGGAGATTATTACTTGGCAGAATGAAATGCTTGCCTATCGTGATGAGAAGAAAAAGCCTTATTCACAGACGTATCTGAAAACGCTGCACAATCAGTTGTCCGCCATTTTCAATCACGCTGTCCGCTACTATGAACTGCGTTCCAATCCTGCGGCAAAGGTGGGAAATATGGGACGTGAGGAACACAAGGAAATGCTGTTCTGGACAAAGGAAGAATACAAGAAATTCTCTTTTGAGATGATGGACAAGCCTGTTTCCTTTTATGCGTTTGAAATGCTTTACTGGTGCGGTATCCGAGAGGGCGAGCTGTTAGCTTTGACTCCGGCAGATTTCAACTTTGATAAGGAAACAGTCACAATCAATAAATCCTATCAGCGTTTGAAAGGGCAGGATGTGATTACTTCTCCGAAAACGAAAAAGAGCAACCGCACGATTAAAATGCCGAAGTTTCTGTGTGAGGAAATGAAAGAATATCTCGGTATGCTTTACGGATTGAAGAAGAAAGACCGTATCTTTACGGTGACGAAAAGCTATCTTCATCACGAGATGGACAGAGGGGCAAAGGCGGCAGGCGTGAAGCGTATCCGCATTCACGATCTCCGTCACAGCCACATTTCACTCTTGATTGATATGGGCTTTTCTGCGGTGGCGATTGCTGACCGAGTTGGTCACGAAAGTATTGATATTACTTATCAGTACGCACACCTCTTTCCGTCAAAGCAGATTGAGATGGCAGAAAAATTAGATGATTTAGGGAAAGGAGATTTTGAAAATGTCAGCTAAGAACAGAGATAACAAAAATCGTTGGAGGAATATCACAGTAGGGTTTCGAGTATCGCCCGAAGAAAACGAACTCATTAACAGAGCTGTAGCTCTATCAGGATTGCCAAAACAGGAGTATTGTTACCGCCGTTGCTTAAATCAGGATGTGGTGGTACAGGGCAATCCGAGAGTGTATAAGGCGTTGAAAACGGAATTTGCCACAGTCCTTGCGGAACTGAAAAGGATTGAAGCAGGAAAAGGTGTGGATGATGAACTGCTGAGTGTAATAGAACTGATTTCCATTATTCTCGGCGGTTTGAAAGGAGAGGATGCGAATGGAGAATAAAAAAGAAATGACTATTCCAAATGTATCTGCGGCAACAGATGCGGAACAGTCACTTTCCAAATGTACTGACAATAGTATAGTCAATCAGGATACGGATTTCAAGGGGTACGAGCAATCTTTTGAAGAAATGCAAAGGGAAATACTCAGACAGTTAGACCCTTCCTATCTGAAAACAGTATCAATGACAACGCTGTATGATACGGTGTTTGAGGTTCAGACACCACTTATCGACGGTCTGCTCCAAAGGGGAACTTACCTTTTCGTAGGTTCCCCGAAAGTGGGAAAGAGCTTTATGATGGCACAGCTTGCCTATCATATCAGCACAGGCACACCGCTTTGGGAGTATAAGGTGCGTAAGGCAACGGTGCTTTATTTTGCCCTTGAAGATGATTACCCACGTTTGCAGAAGCGATTGTTTCAGATGTTCGGTGCAAAGGAGACAGGCAATCTGTATTTCGCAACGGAATGTAAAACGGTCAATGGCGGACTGGAAGAACAGATAAGAGGGTTTATGAGGGAACACCCAGACACAGGCTTGATTATCATAGACACCTTAAAGCGTGTGCGTGAAGCAGGCGGAGCAGATTACAGCTACGCAAGTGATTATGATGTTGTGGCAAGGCTGAAAGCGTTGGCAGACAGTTACAAGGTTTCAATGCTTATTGTTCATCATACACGCAAACAAAAATCGGAAGATATATTCGATATGATTTCAGGCACGAATGGTCTGATGGGTGCGGCAGACGGTGCATTTGTTCTCAGTAAGGACAAGCGTACTTCCAACAATGCCACACTTGATGTTGCTGGCAGAGACCAGCAGGATATGAAAATCCATCTTGTAAGGGACAGCGAGCGATTGGTGTGGAACTTTGCAAAATCGGAAACGGAGATGTGGAAAGAACCGCCCGAACCTCTGCTTGAGAAGATAGCGGATACGCTCTTTTCGGAAAGTGACAGATGGGAAGGAACTGCTTCGGAACTTTGCGAAAGGCTTGCGGTGGATATAAAGCCGAATGTACTTTCTTTAAGGCTCAGTATCAACGCAAGCAGGCTGTTTCGTGATTACGGTATCCGTTATCAGAACAGCCGCACACACGACGGAAGAAAGGTTTCACTTTGGAAAGAAACCGAGCAGACGGCGTGACAAACGGTGTCAAAGGTGTCAATGTTTTTGAGAGCAGCACGCTGTGAAAAACATTGTCACCATCGTCACACTTTGACACCGGATAAAGTTTAGGGGAGTGTGCAGAGAGTGCCTTTTCAAAGGCGGCTCTTTGGTCTCGCCTGCTGGCTCGGTCGGTTCGCAGGCGTGTGTGCCACCGGCACACGCTCACCCCTCGGAGAGCCTTCGGAGAACGCAAAACCTGTTTACAGGTCGCATTTTTGATGGGTGTACCCGTCAAAAGTGCTTTTGCGTTACTTTTGACAAAAGTAACAAAACCTGAGAATGTTGAAATTTACAGATGGGAGATGAAAAAATGCAGAGAACGATAAGTGCAATGGTCGGTAAAGGCTCGGTCAATCACAATAGCCGAAAGTTCCGAGCAGAAAATGTAGACGGAACTCGTACTCATCTCAATATCGACTACTGCAATGAAAATATAAAGACAGTTTATCACGAATTGTTTGATGAAGCATTGGAAAGATACAATGCCAAGCAGATAAGGTCAGACCGAAAGATAAAAGATTATTATGAAAAAATCCGAAGTTCCAAGCAGGAAAAACCGTTCCACGAAATCATTTTACAGGTGGGCGGTAAGGGAAATATGAACGCCGATACGGAAAACGGAGAACTGGCAAAGCAGATTTTAGATGAATACTATCAGGGTTTTCAGGAGCGAAATCCACAGCTTCGGGTGTTCTCGGCTCATCTGCATATGGATGAAGCTACACCACATCTGCACATAGATTTTGTACCTTTTACCACAGGCAGCAAGCGTGGACTTGATACAAGAGTGTCACTAAAGCAGGCTCTTGCAACGCAAGGTTTTAAGGGCGGCAGTCGTGGCGATACGGAGTGGTCGCAATGGATACAGTCCGAAAAAGAACAGCTTGCGGCGGTGATGGAACGTTATGGGATTGAGTGGGAACATTTAGGCACACACGAAAAACATCTTTCTGTTTTGGATTATAAAAAGCAGGAAAGAGAAAAAGAAGTGGCGGCATTAGGTGCGAAAATCGAGCAGAAACAGATTGAATTTGATGTGTTGTCGGAACGAGTATTGAACTATGATAAGGCAAAAGACGAGCTGTCAAATCTTGAAATAGAGCTTGATACTGCACCGAAATATCAGTTGCCAGAACCAGAGAAATTTATGACTGCAAAGGCATATAAAACCAAAATGGCAGAGCCGGTTGTAGGGAAATTGAAGCAACTTGTCAAAACGGTGCTTGCCCGCTGCTTTGAGGGGTGGGACAACTATCATAGGCTGAATACAGCGAATGCACAGTTATACCGCACCAATCAGCGTTTGGAGAAAGTCAATGAAAGATTGACCGAAGAAAACAAAATCCTAAAAGCAGAAAATAAAGATTACAGCCTGCTCCGTAAGGTTTTTGGTCGCAAACAGATAGATGATTTGTTGGAGCAGGCAAGAACAGTTAAAGGTCGCAAGCGTGATAATACACGATCACGATAGACAAAAATCACAGGAGGAAAAGGAAAATGACAAAGACAATTTTTGAAGAAATGGGCGGAACTTATAGACAGGTGGGTGATTATTTATTGCCGAACATCACAGTACCAGCCGAAGAAGAAATAGAGCCGATTGGTTTATGGGGGAAACGACATGCAAGGCATTTAAAGGAACACTATAAAGTGTTATATATGAACCTGCTGACAAGCGGAAAGCTGCATAGTTATCTTGCAGAAGTCGATAAGCAAGCAGAGGATATGTTTCTTCGACTGGTAAAGGAATATGCCGACAGACAAGATGTGACGGAACAATTAAAGAAAGATAATCCCTACGAATGGATTGGAAGAATGAATAATATTCAGGCTTGTGTGAGGGAAGTTGTAGGAACGGAGTTGATTTACACATAAGCGTTTTACGGTATGGTGCTCCTGCGTTTGCTGGAGTGCTGTGGTTGTGGTTGTAAAGAGGTTGTGAAAGATTGAATTTCGTAATGGTTGGATGTATAATTAGGAAGTGAAAATTTTAATTTGCACTTCCATAAGGTGAAATGTATTGACACAAAAAATAAAGTATGATAGTATTGCCATTAGAAGAAAGAAAGGCACATTTTGTGTAAGGTGAGGAAATGATTAATAGATAATTTGATTTAAGTAAGACACATATAGTTATTGAGCCTGTAGAGAATAGGTTTGTTTTGTGTACGCTTAAGTTGGATTATCGCAAGAGGCATTTCCTTTGTTTTCCTTTTGGAAAAGAAATAAGGGTCTATTTAGCGAGTCTATTTTTGCGTATGCAAAAAAGACTCGTTTTTGTGTGTTCAAAATAATAATTGGCTCAGACTTCGAAAAGGAGAAACTTTAATGTTGCAGATAAAAAAATTAAATTTAACACATAAAAAAGACCTGAGAATAATTCTTAATGATTTCAACCTTGTGCTAAATGATGGAGATAAGGCAGTTATTATTGGAGAAGAGGGAAATGGGAAATCGACATTAATGAAGTGGATATACAATCCGTCGCTTGTAGAAAACTATATAGAAGCAGATGGGGAAAGGATAATGGGACACGAACGTCTTGGTTATCTTCCGCAGGAGATGCTCGATGAAGATAAGGAAAAAACAATATACGAATATTTTTCTGAAGAGGAAATATTCTGGGAGAAAACGCCTAAAGAATTGTCTGTTATTGCGGGAAAATTTGGAATGAAAAATGATTTTTTCTACAGTAACCAGACAATGGGTAGTCTTTCAGGAGGCGAAAAAGTCAAGACACAACTTATGAGGCTTTTCATTCGCGATGTTTCTGTGCTGTTGTTGGACGAACCTTCCAATGACATCGACATTGCGACGCTTACATTACTGGAAAAAATCATAAATGACTGGAAGCACATTGTGCTTTTTATTTCACACGATGAAACGCTGATAGAGCGTACTGCCAACATGGTGATACATATCGAGCAGATTATACGAAAAACAAAGGCGAGATATACCGTGGCAAAGCTTCCCTATAGACGCTATGTGGAAGAACGGCTTCATAAATTTGAAATCCAAAAACAGCGGGCACTGAGTGACCGTAGGGAGAAAAAGATTCGCGATGAAAAATATCAAAGAGTTATGCAGAGTGTACAAGGTGCATTAAGAAGTTGTACCAGACAAGCACCGTCTGTTGCCAAAAACTTAAAGGACAAAATGCATACGGTTAAGGCAATGGAACGAAGATTTGAAAAAGAAGATGAAAATATGACTCAGATGCCGGAACAGGAAGAAGCAATCTTTGTCAAATTAGGGGATGAAAACTCACACATTCCCGCAGGAAAAACGGTCATAGAATATGAACTTTCAAAGCTTGTGACTCCGGATGGCAAAAGAATTTTAGCAGAAGGAATTCATTTAAAAATAAAAGGTTCAGAAAAAATCTGTATGATAGGAGCCAACGGGGCAGGAAAAACGACTCTTCTAAAAAAGATAGCGGAAGAACTCCTAAATCGGAATGACATTAAAGCAGAATATATGCCTCAAACTTATGAAGACCTGCTGGATTTGGATGTTACACCGGTTGATTACCTTGATAAAACAGGAGATAAAGAAGAGCGTACAAGAATTAGAACATACCTTGGTTCACTTAAATACACACCAGATGAAATGGAGCATCCGATTCGGGAGTTATCAGGCGGACAAAAGGCGAAAGTGCTTCTCTTGAGGATGAGCTTAAGTGGTGCAAATGTTCTTATTCTGGATGAACCGACAAGAAATTTTTCACCATTGTCCGGTCCGGTAATAAGAAAAATGCTCCGAGAATTTCCGGGGGCTGTCATTAGCATTTCTCACGATAGAAAGTATATTGAAGAGGTGTGCGATAAAATATATCAGCTAAATCCTAATGGATTACAGCTAATTGGTGATTGATAACAAAAAGGATGAAAGACTGACAAATTTCAGGCTTTTAGTGAGTTGGAAAGCATACAAAGATTTGAATTTGGAGGATAGATTATGGTACGTACAGAAGATGCATGTGAAATTATAAAATATGCTTTGCAAAACGAAATTAAAGTATATTTAGATGGCGGATGGGGTGTTGATGCACTTCTTAAAAGAGAATCAAGAATACACAATGATATTGATTTGTTTGTTGAACTGAAACATTATCATGATTATATTTATGTGATTAAGCAGCATGGATTTGAGGAAGTAAATACTGATTATACAACGGATGGTCATACTGTCTGGAAAGATGATAAACAAAGAATCATTGATTTACATTGTTTTGAATTTACAGATGACGGAATTGTTTATGAGGGAGATATATTTCCATCAAAAACTTTTTCCGGTATTGGAAAAGTTGGAGATATAACTGTTTCTTGTATTGAACCATTGAGTCAGGTAATGCTTCATTTGGGATATGAACACGATAAAAATGATGTGCATGATGTGATGCTGTTGTGTGAAACATTTCAAATAGCAATACCAGATGAATATAAGGAAAAGTAAAATTTCAGTTTTGTGTTGAATCTCTAAGCAAAATAGCTTATAATTTGACATGCTACATATAGTTATTATCCACAGTTATCGAGTAGGTGTTATCAATGCCGATAACAAAATGATAACATTAGCTCGTATAGGCAGGATAATATGGATATATCAAATAATCAAAAGAACGAGAAACATTACAGAGAATAATTCCTAAACAAAAAGCGTTAGTCTTTGTAGAGTTTGAATAATTTTCAAAAGCTCGCAAAGCCTAGTAAAATGGGCATTTGCGAGCTTGTTTTTTGCTCATTGGTACTAAAATGGTACTACATATTAAACTTTTGTATCTTTGATAAAACCCGTATATATTAGAATTGCTAATATGTCCGCAGGTATATATAGGGCAAGATTTGCTACAAAAGCAGTTACGTTGAAAGTGTTATTATCGGATTTTGTAAGTAAAAAGCATCCAAAGATGTGTATTGGAAACAGTAATAAGTAAAAGAGTATATTTTTGTCTAAGGTAATTTTTATGAATTTGTACTTTTCAGGTTCTTCATCTAATATTGCATTTATATTAAAATCAAGTGTTTGCATATCATCAGATGAATTGCATAAGTCTTGTGAAAGTTTAATAAAAGACTTTTTGTGCTTAAAGGCGATGCATAATCTATCATTATTTTGTGGACGAAGTATTAAATGTAATTTATTTATAATTTCGGTAAATATGTCTTGTGTTTCTGCTTTTTGTAGATAGGCAGAATGGATTATTCGTGAAAACCAAGTTATACTTTCTGTATATTCTAAATCAGAAATTGTTGATGAAGAAAAATATTCTAAATAATTTGTCAAATCGCGTATGTTGCTGATTTGAGGTAATCCAAATCGTTTTTCGTAAATTATATTAAGTAATATAGCAATAGCGAACATTACAATAAAAGTAATGAAAAAATGCATAAAATAATCTTTATAAGCAAATTGAGTAACGATTAGTCCGATTATAGGTACATATAGTAGTAATAAAAATACTAAAGTAAAATATTTAAGGTAAAATTTTCTTTTAAGAGTTTTTTTAAGATTCATAGTAGATATCTCCTTATATTTGCGGCCAAGTAATTTTCCACTCAAAGTATTCGTTTGGAGAAATCTCTCCATTATTTAATTTCGTTTTCATTTCACACCAGTCTGACAAGAAGTCATTTACCAATCCATATTCAAAAGTTAATGCAATGGGTGCACCTGCGCAGTCATAATCATCTTCGCAATAAGTTGGTTTTGCTGTTTCAGAAGGCTTTGAAGGTGTCATTGCAGTTAAGTGAATCAGATTACCTGGTGCAGTATACTCTGGAAATCTTGTGCCCTTTCCACGTGCAGGAAGTGATGTGGCACTTTCTTCAAGCCAGAAAAGTGTTTCAATGATATCTTCAGCAGCACCAAGGCTGTAATCAGATATTGCCTTGTAATTGCAGTGCAAAGCATCAGCAAGTTTTAGAATCATATCTTCACCGGGAATGCGGGCACCGGTTTCATACTGGGATATGCGGACAGACATATTTTTGCCCTCAAATCCAAGTGCACCGCCAAGCTCGTCCATTGTCATTTTACGGAATACCCGTATTTTCTTTATTCTTTCACCAATTGTCATAGTGTAGTCACCTCCGTTTATCTGTCCCTGATGGATTGTTAAAGACAGTATAACACGGAAAAAATGAAAATGGAAGTTTTTCTATACGAGAACATTAGAAAAACTTCTTGACAATACAATACGGTATAGAATAATATCAATTCAATTATCTATACGATATTGTATTGAAAAACAACTGAATGAGCGGTATCAGAAATCTAACAGGCATTTGCCAGGACATTCATAGGAATCGAGCGAATGTAGACACTCCCCCAAGCGGACCGAGTACCTCGAGCAGGAGCGGGCGGTATTACAGGAGATTATCTCAGGTAAGGAGGCTGGTTGTGACATCAGCAGAACTGGTATGGAGAAACGCCAAAACAAATTTTAATGGAAAGGTGGTGAAAGGGCATGAACGAAAAGTTTTTAGAAGTAGGAGATGTGATGCAGATTCTTGGGATTTCAAGATCAGCAGCATACAAGCTTATGAGACAGATCAACAGTGAACTTGAAAAGAAGGGTTATATTGTAATCCGAGGAAAAGTAAGCAGAAAATATTTTGAAGAACGCATTTATGGTATGAGTGATGCAGGGTAAGCAACAGGTAAGAAGATTGAGACAGAGGCAGGTGCAAAAGTTATATGGTTTTAGGCATCTGCTTCTGCATATGGAAAGAAGGAGATGATGAATATGCCAGCTTATAAAGACAGTAAGACAGGCACCTGGTTTGTCAAATTCTATTGTAAGGACTGGACTGGGGAAAATAAACAGATAAAGAAGAGAGGATTTGCAACAAAAAGAGAAGCGTTGGATTATGAGCGTAATTACAAAATACGGCAGGAGAATAATCTGGATATGACATTTGGAGAGTTCTGGAAGCTGTATACGGAGGATATGAAAAATTATGTCAAACTCAACACATGGCTTACCAAAGAACACATTGTGGATACAAAGATACTTCCATATTTTAAGAATCTTAAGATGAATGAGATTACACCGGGAGATGTACGCAAGTGGCAGAATGAGATGGTAGCATTTCGTTATGAGAATGGGAAGAGTTATTCCCAGACTTACAAGAAGACAATGCACAACATTTTAAGTGCGATATTCAATCATGCATGCAGGTTTTATAATCTGAAATCAAATCCGGCAAGACAGGCCGGAAATATGGGCAGGGAAGAAAAGAAGGAAATGCTTTTCTGGACAACTGAGGAATATAAGAAGTTTTCAGAAGCGGTGATTGACAAGCCGGTTTCATTTTATGCATTTGAAATGCTGTACTGGACAGGAATGAGATTAGGTGAGCTGCTTGCACTTACGATGGAAGATTTTGATTTTGAAAAGAACACAGTCAGAATAAATAAATCGTATCAGCGGCTGCAGGGGAAGGATGTTATTACAACTCCGAAAACACCTAAGAGCAACAGGACAATCAAGCTGCCGAAGTTCCTTGCAGAGGAAATGCAGGAATATTTTGCAATGTTATATGACCAGACACCAACAGACAGGATTTTTCTGGTAACAAAGAGCTTCCTTCATCATGAGATGGAGCGTGGCTGCAAATTATCCGGTGTGAAGAAAATCAGAATCCATGATCTAAGGCATTCGCACATTTCACATCTGATCGACCTCGGGTTTTCCGCAGTTGCAATAGCTGACAGGGTTGGTCATGAGAGCATTGATATCACATATCGTTATTCGCATCTGTTTCCGTCAAAGCAGGTGGCAATGGCGGACAGACTTGATGCTGTCAATGCAAGCTTTGAGGATTGTGAAGAGCAGGATGATGATGTAGAAATCATGCAGACAGAGGAAACAGCACCTATGATTGATATGGATGCGGCTGCGGAAAAGATTATAAGCATTGATAAGTACAAGGCAGTCTGATAATGCGTGTACAAGTTTTGCTGGATATATGAAGCAGAAATTAAAAGAATAGATTTTATATCGGAGGGAGCAGATTATTATGAGCGAGAAAAGGCTGGATGCCAAGAACAGATGGAGAAATGTTGTAGTAGCGTTTCGTATGTCACCGGAGGAAGCACAGGAGCTGAATGTGAAGGTTTCACTCAGCGGACTTTCAAAACAGGATTATATCATCCAATGTCTTCTGAAGCATGAAATCAGGGGTGTTGGTGGAATGAAGGTGGCAAAGAAAGTACAGGTGCATCTTGATACGATACTGGAAGAATTACAGACATTAGATGAAGCAGACAGAGGTATAGATGTTGAAGAACTGCTGGTTCCATTAAAGCATGTGCTTGATATTCTGCAAAGTGATGAGAAAGGCGGTAATCATTATGAGTAAGACAACATTTGAAAAGCTTGGCATCCCATATGAAGAAAGGGATGGAATCTTTTATCCGGTGCTTGTCGCAGGAACAGAGAAGGCAGATATAGATGTAGGAAAATATGGGCGTATGTGGATTAAATATATCAAGGAAGAATATCCAATGAGATATAAGAGTCTGGTGCGGTTCGGGGAGCTTGAAGAGCGAGCAGATGAAGTCAATGAAACAGCATATGAGCTGCTTGATGATATTGAAGCTAAGTGGCTGAAAAAGCATAAGCCGAAAAATCCGAAATCTTTTATGGAACAGTTACAGCTAAGAACACAGACCAGGATGATGGCAGAGGAAATCGTTATTATGGATGTGGTGATGCAGTTTCATTAGTGTGGGGGCAAAAAGCGCCACCAAAACGTGAAAATGGGGGCAAAAAGCGCCCCCAAAACCACAAAGTGGGGGCAGAAAGCGCCCCCGCACAAATCAGAGCCGAAAAAGTGTGGGGGCAAAAAGTGCCGTCAAAATGCAAAAGTGGGGGCAAAAAGCGCCACCAAAACAGTAAAGTGACGGCAAAAAGCGCCACCACTCGGATAAGCGAGAAAAAAGTCATGGTGGCGGAAAGTGCCATCAAAATGGAAAAGTGGTGGCGGAAAATGCCACTAAAACAGCAAAGTGATGGCAAAAAGCGCCACCATATCAGTAATTGTGGTGGAATATTAACCACCACATATCATATACAGGGTGCAGGTGCTCCTGCCAAGACGAAAAAATATAAACGCTGATGGCGTTTATATTTTTTCGGGAAAAGGTCCGACCTTTTCCGCATCTTGCAAAACCTATGAACACATTTTTAAGAAAGGTTGGAAAAGCAATGGTACAGATGAAAAGAGATTGGTTTGATACAGCATTAGAAAACTACGAAAGGGGAGAAATGTATGGCAGATGGAAAGAGAAGATACAAGTTTGACAGGAAAGATTATAAGATATCTGTGAAGCTGTCAGAGAAAGATATGGATATTCTAAAAGCAGCACTTAAACGAACAGGAATGACAGCAAGTGCATATATAAGAGAATTGATCCGGACAGGCGGCAACATTGATACAAGTTATCCAGAGGACAGGGCAAGAGTAATCCGTGTTATTGCCGGTATTGCA
Organism: Blautia sp. AF32-4BH; assembly: GCF_003460565.1. NCBI lineage: Bacteria > Bacillati > Bacillota > Clostridia > Lachnospirales > Lachnospiraceae > Blautia > Blautia sp. AF32-4BH. The sequence goes on from NZ_QTVL01000001.1 coordinate 561,421, forward strand.
AATAATATTAATCAGGCAGTAAAGCTTGGCAATTCACAGGGAAAGTTATATTACAGCGATATTGATAAACTGCAGAGCAGTCTGGATGATATAAAGAAAACATTTGGGGAGGTGCTGGAAATATGGCGATTACAAAGATCCTGAATATCATGGAATCGGAAGGCAGAAATCCGGCATCGCACCTGAAGAATGCTTTGGAATATATCCAGAATCCGGATAAGACAGAAGAATGCGTACTGGTGGGCAGTATTAACTGTCTGCCGGATACAGCATTTGAGCAGATGGAAGAGACAAAGAATATTTTTCATAAGACGGGTAAAAGGCAGGGCTATCATGTGATCATATCGTTTTCACCGGAGGAAAAAGTAACATCAGAGCAGGCAATGTATGTGCTGGAGCATTTTGCGAAGGATGTGCTTGGTGATGATTATGAGGCTGTGTATGCGGTTCACACTGACAGGGAGCATATGCATGGACATCTGATCTGGAACAGTGTCAGCATGACAACCGGCAAGAAATACAATTCACCGAAAAGCAACTGGAAGAATCATCTTCAGCCTATTACAAATAAATATTGTGATGAACTTGGACTTTCCATTATGCCGGCAGAGTACAGCAGGAATCCAAAAAATATCAGCAGGGACAAGTGGGAAAAGGAAATGTCAATGAAAGAGATAATTCTAAGGGATGCCAAGATGTGTGCATATGCAGCCGGGAATGTGGAGCATTTTAAATATCTGATGAAAAGACTTGGATATGTATTTAAGAAAGACGCATGGATGGAGGTGCAGGCACCGGGATTTCGGTATTATCATAAACTGGCAAAGCTGGACGAGATGTTTTCAGAAGATATGTTACGGCATTATGTGGATATGCCCTAGATGGCAAAGCCTTACTTTTATTCGTCGGATATCAGGGGACTACACAGGGCGAAGCTGTCACCATTCCAGAAGAAGTTTTATGCAAAGCTATACAGATTAAGGGTTGTAGAACAGAAGCGTTTTGTAGTTGGTGGAGCAAAGTATACGGAAGATTTGAAAAGATTTCATCAGTTACAGGACGAATATCTGCTGAGTGTAAATAATGACATCAAAAGTGTTGTGGATCTTGTGGATTTCATAAATGAGCATGAAGAAAAGATTCAGCAGATTGAGGACAGACAGCATGAGATATACAGAGAAAGCTCTAGTCGGAAACGCAGTATAAAGAATGAAGAGCAGTACCGGGAATATCAGATATGGCATGTGGAAGTGCAGGAAGAACTGGACGAACTGAAGCAGGAGAAAAGGGAAATTAAGAGGCAGATACAGCTTGCTGATGACATTATAAAAGAAGATTTGTATACGGCTTATTATGCGGTGTCGGGAAAGGAGGAGATTGTTGCTGACAGGGATGTTGAGATACCGGGGATGGAAGAGGATACTGCGGTTGAGGAAATAGTGGCAGTAGTTGTTGAGCCTGATGCAAATGTTGAGGTGATGAATCCTAACAATAATCAAAATGAAATAGGCAGACAGAAAGAGCCAACTGATGGAGTTAGAAAACAGCAGATTGATTTAGAGGGTATAGGAATTTCGGAAATCCATAATCTATCGGATACGAATGTGGCAAGAGTTGGCGAAAGTATTGCTGATGTAACAGGTAAAAGTGAATTTGTGGAAACTAGAGAAACTGAATCTGTGGACAAAGCTGGCTGGATTGTCAGGAGAATATCAGAGCTTGGTGGTTATGAGAATGTCGACGATTCTGCTAAGGTTGATGTATTTGGATTTGATATTGCTGATGTAAGCGGCAGCATAAGGTTGTTCTCGGATGTAATGAAAAGGCTGGACATAAAGTTGGATGGAGATGAGCTTTATGAGGAGTTTCAGAGGGTTTATGATGAGAGTGTTATTAGAAATGCTGATAAGCATAGAGAAGAACCTATAGAAAAGAACAGGGTATTAAAAGGCAGATGATTTCCATATGGAAGATATAAAAAGAACGGATGTTTGGCAAAAAAAACTTGTAATTATTCAGATAAGTGAATATAATAGAATATATGATTGGAGGAATACAATGAACTATTTAACTACCATAGAAATGTCAAAAAAATGGGGAATTACCTCGAGACGGATAGCAATTTTATGCGAGCAAGGTCGAATAGATGGCGTTGTGAAAAAGGGAAAAACATGGCTTATACCATGTGATGCAGAAAAGCCTGAAGATGCAAGAAAAAACAATCATAGTAAACGAGGTGTATTGGTATGCTAAAGGATAAAACATTAACATATATAAGTCTTTTTAGTTGTGCTGGAGTTGGGTGTTTTGGATTTAAAAAAGCTGGATTTGAGTGTATAGCTACGAATGAGCTGATAGAAAGAAGATTAAACGTTCAAAAATATAATAATAAGTGTAGATTTGAATCAGGATATATTTGCGATGATATAACTACAGATGAGACAAAAAATAAAATATTTAAAGAAATAGACAGATGGAAAGAGCTTGGAAATGACAGGGTGGATGTTTTAATTGCAACACCCCCTTGTCAGGGAATGTCTGTTGCAAATCATAAAAAAGCAGAAAATGAAATAGTTCGTAATAGCTTGGTTGTTGAGTCAGTACATTTAATACAGAAAGTAGCGCCTAGATTTTTTATCTTTGAAAACGTAGCTGCATTTATGAAAACAGGTTGTACAGCGCCTGATGGAACAGTTAAAGCGATAGGTGATGTGGTTTATGAGGAATTGAGTGATAAATATATTATTGTCAGTAGAATTCTTAATTTTAAAAACTATGGTTCAAATTCATCAAGAACGCGAACTGTTGTTATCGGTGTAAGTAAGGATATAGCAGAATATGTTGCACCTATTGAGTTGTATCCAACATATGTAGAAGAGAGAACTCTTAGAGATGTAATAGGCGATATGCCTAAATTGGAGTGGGGTGAAATTTGCCCAACAGATTTTTATCACTCATTTAGAACATATCCAGAAGAAATGCGTTGTTGGATTCATGATTTGAAGCAAGGACAAAGTGCATTTGATAATGAAGATGAATTGAAACGTCCACATAAGATTGTTGACGGGGTAGTAGTACCTAATAAACAAAAAAATGGAGATAAATATACTCGTCAATATTGGGATAAGGTTGCACCTTGTATTCATACAAGAAATGACCAATTGGCAAGTCAGAATACTGTACATCCAGAAGAAGACAGAGTATTTTCAATTCGTGAACTTATGAAAATTATGACAATTCCACCGGAATTTAAGTGGATTGATAAGACTTTAGAGGAATTGAATGCTTTACCAGAAAAGAATAAAAGAGCTCTTTTAAAAAAAGAAGAGATAAAGATAAGACAAAGCATAGGAGAGGCTGTACCTACAGAAATCTTTTTCCAAATTGCATGTAATATCAGAGGTTTTATGGAGCAGGAGCATTTTGATAACTCTATGATTAACAAAACAATTGAAGATTACCAGTTGGATAGTCCTGATAATTTAATTGATTTTATTGTAAACAATCCGCTTAATTTAGGAAGTGCCTCTTTGGCTAGAATAGCTGAATTGACAAATTCTAAAAGAGAGAACAATGCTGCATATTACACAAACAAGTTCATAGTGAATGAAATATATAAGCAACTTCCTGAATTTGAAAAGGAGGAAATTAACATACTTGAACCATCTGTTGGAGTGGGAAATTTTTTGCCATTTCTATTTAAAAAATATGAGAATGTAAAAAGAGTTAATATTGATGTGGCTGATATTGATAAAAAGAATTTACAGATTCTTCAGTTATTGTTGCAGAAGAAAAAGATGCCATCTAATGTAAATATAAATTATATTAACACAGATACATTATTGTACGATTTCAAGAAGAGATATGATTTGGTTGTAGGAAATCCACCATTTTCAAAACTGAAAGCAAAGGATGCAAAAAAGTATTTGGAGAATAATATAAATAAGAATACAACCAATACATTTGAGTTTTTCTTAGAGAAAGCATTAGCTATTTCCGATTATGTATCGATGATAATGCCAAAGGCGATTTTAAACACACCAGAATTTAGTGATACAAGGGAAATTCTTTCACATAAGAAGATAGATTGTATTCAGGATTACGGAGAAAATGGGTTTAAAGGGGTATTGGTTGAGACAATATGTATGTTTATTGATACTGTTGGAATACCAAATGAAACCAAAGTAGAATCATTGACATTGAAGCAGTCTGTAATACAAAAACAAAAATATATTACAGATATGAAATATCCGTATTGGATTATTTATAGAGATAAATTCTTTGATAATATCTCTCAAAGGCTTGAATTTGATAAGTTTACTGTGTTTAGAGATCGTCAAATAACAAATTCTAATACAACACAGGAGAAAAAAGCTGATTGCCTAAGAGTTATTAAGTCAAGAAATATAAGTGATGATGGAAAAGAAATAGTTGATATACCAGGATATGATTCTTATATTAAAAAGGAAACAGTGGAGGCTTTGAGTGCTTATAAGTATGTTGGTAATCAAAATGTATATTTAACACCCAATATGACATATAAACCAAGAGTAATGCGTAATACAAAGAATGTTGTTGTAAATGGTTCTGTAGCTGTGTTAATTCCAAAAGAGGATATTCATTTAACAGAGAAACAGATGGAATATTTTTCGTCTGATGAATATAGAAAATTTTATCAAATAGCGAGAAATTACCAGACACGTTCTTTAAATGTAGATGCGACAAGTGTTTTTTTCTATGGTGTACTAAAGGAGTGCTGTAATGGATAATGCAACTATACAAGAGTTTTTAGATGAACATGATTATGATATTAGAAAGACACATAATGGTCGTTGGATAGATCAAAAATGCACAATGGACGTTGTGTGTCTGGTATCAGACTGTATTGTTGAATATACAAGTGGTAGAAACAGAAAAAGCTTTACTGTAAATGATATTTGGTACAATGATTATACAGTAGATAATGTACAACAGATATTTAGCAAGCCAAATCCAACAGAAAAGGCATCCAATGAATATGATAAGTATTTTGGTCAGCCGATAAAATTATTAGATGCTGCTGGAATAATTCATGGAGAGAAAAGTGGACATGGGTATGTTTATTCTATAGTCAATCAGGATTTATTAGAATATATAAGCTTTAGAGAACGAAACTGCTATAATTTTCTTTGTCTTTATATTGAAAAAGTGCTCAGAGATAGTGGGATTTATAGAATGTTTGAGTATTTTTTTCGTTTACAAGATAAGAATAGTTTCAAAGAATTAAAAGATTCATATACATCGTTTACTATACAAAATACACCTATTAATGGTGCAAAGGAATGTGGGCGTATTTTTACAAAAGTGTTAAATCCCTTAGCATGTAAATACAAAAAGTGTGGAACTGAAAGAGGTCATATTTCAAAAGATATTATTACTCAAGATAAAATTATGTATAACCAGAGAAATTGGCGAGATATATTATCGGAGAAGCCTAAAGATATGACTAGAGTAGATTATGAAGTTACATTGCCAAAACCAGATGAAGACTATATGACCACATATCGTATAAACAGAGCCAAGAGAAATCTTCGTAGATTTAATGATGTATATCGTAATAGTAAAACGGAAGTGTATGATGAGCGACACATAGATGATCCGGCAACTCAGATGCATCATATTTTTCCTGCCAATGAATATCCACAGATTGCAGATTATTTAGAAAATCTGATTGCATTAACTCCTACACAACATTTTACTTATGCGCATCCAAATAATAATACTCAGTATATTGATCGGGCATACCAATATTTATGTTTAATTGCAAAGACTGGTTCAATAAGAGACAATTTAATTGGGCATAAGAATGAACCTGTAATATACGATTTTTATCTGTATCAAAATGTATTGAATACAGGCTTAGAAACAGATGAATTCTTTGAAGTGCAGGAGATGGATTTTGACGGATTGCTAAATAAGATTGAAAAATATTATTAGTGAGGATACGAAATGAAACGAAAAGAATTTAAGGAAACATTGTTTGAGACATTGAATAATGTTGTGGATGGAATGTCATATGACGATAAAATGATACTTGTGCATAATTTATTAGTGGATTACGAAAAGGATAATGAAGAAAAGCGTGATACTTCCAATAAAGGTAGTAAATGGACAGATGAAGAACTGAAAATTATTTTGTCTGACGCACCTACAAAAGAAAATTGTGTGAAATATGCTAGGTTATTTAAAAGGGGATATGGCAGTATAGAACAGATTTATAGATGGTCGGTGACTACAACAAAAGAAATGACAGACGAACGAAAAAGCGATAGTTTCATATTGCAGGTAAAGAGAATTGCAAAAGAATTAGGAATCAGAGGATAGGTATGTTTATGAAATTAGATTGGGGTAATGTTTTAAAATTTGCTGATGAGAGAGAGTATTATGAAGTACTAGGATTTCTGGCAAAAGATGAAGAGTATATAAGGGTTTATACGGAAAGTAATGATAAATCTGGAGCATGGGCACCACAAGGGAGATTATTATTAAGAAATGTGGATATTAGTTCTATACCAGAACCCTTAATGAAAGCATTTGAGACAAGTTTAGATGGAAGAATTAGCGAAACAAAATATGTAAAAAACCTAAAAGAAAATCATTATTTCACCAAGGAAGTTGATCCCACAGGAAGTGATTTTACTAAATGGTTATACAAAGAGTCTCTTGAAAAAGTTTTGGGAACAGTGCCAAAAGAATATGAAAAAGATTTTTATCGAGGATATCATTGGAATTGTGAAGTAGTTAAGAGAGTGAGAAATATATCTGCAAATGATATTAATTTGACAGAAGAAACGAAGCAGGAAGAATCGCAGCCACGCACAGAGGGGAAGAAAACTGTTTACTACACAACAAAGTATGAACGAAGTGTTCAAAATCGAGAAGAAGCAATACGTATACATGGAACAAAATGCATGATATGTGGTTTCGATTTTGAAAAGAAATATGGAGAATTAGGCAAAGGGTATATAGAAGTTCATCATATTAAACCGCTTTCCGATTTAAATGAAGAAGTTGTGGTAAATCCTGCAACAGATTTAATATGTGTATGTTCAAATTGCCATAGGATGCTACATAGGTTTAGAAATTATATGGTTTCAGTAGAGGAACTTAGACAAATTGTAGAAGATAAAAAATGATGATAGGAGAAATATTATGATTACATTAGATTATACAACATATAATCCACGTTGGAAACATTCAGGAATAAGATACAGCTCATGGGAAGCATTTGCGTTTGCTCTTGGGTATTTGGCAAATAGGTTGCATTATAGGAATATAAATGATTCAGGATTGATAGAACTTCACTTTGAAAGTAATGATAATCAAGGGGCATGGGGAAAAGAAGGAAGAATACATTATTATGGGGAACGTGCGTATTTATCATCAGAATTTTTAGATTGGTATAACGCAAAAAGTGCAGGTGTAAACAACATAACATATCGAATAAATTCTAATGATTATATGTATTCATTAGTGTATGATTTTGGTTTTGAAGTAAAAAGATATGTTGGTTATACAACGGCAGATATTTTTCCGCCTACACATAATGCATTTGTTGTAGTTTGGAATGTGTTGGAAAATTATTTGGTGCAGGATGGCAGTTTTAATGGTCAAATTGATTGCATTCATCAGTACTACATAGAGGGATGGAGTAAATAGAAAAATATTTTTGTAAATGATATAAAAGGTATTTCGGGATAAAGATAGTACACAGATTACTTCTGCGTGTATCAGTGGAAAGGATGCAAATATGTATATATCGAAAATAAAAATAAAAAACTACAGATTGCTTATAGATGCTGAATTAGAAGTTGATGCTAAGACTACGTTAATTGTTGGTCGAAATAATACAGCTAAGACATCATGTTTGGCATGTATAGAAAATGTGTTGAATGGACATCCGTTTTCCTTTGATGACTATCCGTTGGTTAAAAGAAAAACATTGTATGAAATAATAGCTTCATTTATGGCAAAAGAAATTTCTTTTGAATCGTTATGTGAGCAATTAGAACCAATATCTATAGAGTTCTTTGTAGATTATTCTTTAGAAGATTTAGAGGATAATTTAGGGGCACTATCGCCTTTTATTATAGATGTGGATGTAGATACTACCACTGCATTAATTCGTGTGGAATTTCGGTTAAAGCCAGATGAAAAAGTGTTATGGAGAACATTGGAAGAAAGCTATTACCCAAATGGTGTTTTTGTACCATCAGATGAGGCTCGGGATGTTATCAGTACTAATTTTTCAAAACTTTTTGAATTAGTAATTTATGCAGTGAATCCTAAAAATCCAAAGGAAACACAAATAAAGAAACATAAAGAATTGGAAGAACTTTTCCCATTTCATATTATTCCGGCAGAACGTCTCCTTGGAGAGGATGGAACACAGAATAGTTCTCTTTCTTCGCTTATTTCAGAATTTTTCGAAATGAATGAAGAAGAACTGGATCCAAGTGTTGCAGAAAAAGTCAAGGAGTTGCGTGCTATTGTTGAGAAAGCAAATAAAAATGTTCAGAAACAAAGTGATAGCATTTTAAGTTCACTTGTAAATGATTCGGTTGGGTTTGGGTATCCAAACGGAGAAGAACTTCAACTAGGAGTTACTACTCAATTAAGTATTGATGATCAGATAAAAAATCAAACTCAGCTTTCATACACAGTAGGTACAAGTAATGAATGTCTTCCAGGTACATATAATGGATTGGGCTATAAAAATCTAATTAAAATGGAGTTTCTTCTTGCGGCATTTGCGAAGAAGATAGAAAAGTGCGGAAATGCTTGTATACCATTACTTTTTATTGAGGAACCGGAATCTCATATGCATCCACAGATGCAGCATGCTTTTGCGGAATATTTAGAAGCGTTTCTTGGGAAAATTACTTCTGTAGGAATTCAGACTCTTTTAACTTCACATTCTGCTCAAGTTGCTAATACTATGGCTTTCTCAAAAGTTCGATATGCACAAAAAACAAAAGAAGGAGTTATTTATAGAAATTTAAATTCATTTGCACAGGAAAATCCAGATAATAGTGATTTTATTAGAAAATATCTTACATTAACCAAATGTGATTTGTTTTTTGCGGATAAAGCAATCTTGGTTGAAGGAGCATCAGAACGGTTATTAATACCTGATATGATAGATAAGTGCAATAAGTCAGGAGATTTTAGTTCACAGAAATATAAATTACCAGCTCAATATTATACTATAATTGAAATAGGTGGTGCGTATGCTTATAAGTTTATTCCATTTATTGAGTTTTTAGGTATTCCGTGTCTTATACTTACGGATGTAGATTCTGTATTGGGGCAAGAAGGTAAAAATGGACAAATATATTATAAATCTGTTCCGGTTTCGTGTGGTGAAACAACATCTAATGAAACTTTAAAATGGTGGGTTCGAAAGAATAAAGGGTTGTCGAACGATGACAAAACCCAAATTGATTTGGCAGATATAATATCAATGTCTTCTGACGATAAAACCAGAGGAAAATGTCATATTGAATTCCAAACAAAAGAGAATGAATTATGTGGACATTCTTTAGAAGAAGCTATTCGGAATGTCAATCGTTCACATTATGGATTAAGTGATAGCCCGACCGAAGATGATCTGGAGTTTTCTGGAAAATGTAAAACAGATTTTGCACTTAAACTTATTTATGAGTGTACTGATTATAACATTCCGACATACATTAGATCTGGATTAATATGGCTTAATAACCAAAAGGTACTTGAATAAAAAGGATGATGGATTATGTGTGAAAATTATCATGGTGCAAATTATGAATTAGCAAAAGCTGAAGCTGATAAAGTAGACGAGAAAATTATTGAAGCATTACGGGATGGACATAGTTTTCGTGTTGAAGCAGGTGCGGGGTCAGGAAAGACTTATTCGCTTAATAGAGTCATTGAATGGATACAAGAAAATATGTGGTCTAAATATAGTCGAAAAAAGCAAAATGTAGTTTGTATTACATATACGAACGCTGCTGTAGAGGTAATCACAGAAAGATTATCAAAAGATTCATTTATTATTCCATCTACAATTCATTCGTTTGCTTGGAATGCAATCAAACAATATCAAAGCTATCTTGTGGATGTTGTAACAACAGACCCTGATTTTTTACCAGATGAAAGTGACTTTTTTAAGGTTAATGAAGTTACATATACTTTAGGACATCGATATAAGGAAAATGGAGTTCAGTACCTTTATCATGATGATGTTCTTAAGCTGTTTTGTAAACTATTGGATAATGCGAAATTTAGACGTGTATTTTCTGATAAATATCCTTTGATTCTGATTGATGAATATCAAGACTCATATAAACCGATTATCGAACGCTTTATTAAATATTTTATTGCTGAAAAGAAATCTCCACAATTTGCTTTTTTCGGAGATGCGTGGCAAACTATTTATCAGTCAAATAAAGCTTGTGGGATTATAGAACATAAAAATTTAGAAGTGATAAAAAAAGGTGCAAATTTTAGATCTTCTCCAAGAATTGTTCAACTTTTGAATGATATACGACCAGATTTGCCACAAACATCTGCGATAGATAACTTTCAGGGTGAAGTAGTTGTAATCACATGTGAGGATTATGACGGAGAACGTCGTACTGATCGTAATTTTCAAGGCGAATTGCCACCAGAAGAGTTAAAAATACGTTTAAATAAAATCTTCGAAGAAATAAAACAAAATACAGCGGATTCTGATACATTAAAAATTTTAATGATTACACATAAAGTATTGGCTGCACAACAGGGATATGAACGACTTTTAAGTATCATTAACGATGGTTTACGTGACAAGGAAGATCCCTTTCTTTTGTTTTTTATGGACACCGTTGAACCAATTTACCATGCATTAGAAACATTAAATATGCAGTTGCTTTTTGATACTTTAGGAATTAAGAGATATCCAATTACTAAAAAATCGGAGAAAGAGAAGTGGAAAATTTTTCAAGAGAAATTACGAGAAGCAAGAGAGAAAAGAGCAATTGATGTTATTGAGGTTATAAATGAAACAAAATTAATTCCTTTTCCACCTAAATTGGATGGATGGTATCATTTGTATCGTAATGCACCGGGAACAATATATTCATCTAATGCGTCAATTCAAGCATTTTTGGAGTTGGATTATACGCAATTCATTTCGGCAATAGAATTTTTATATCCTGAAGCGTTATTTTCCACAGAACATGGAGTCAAAGGAGAAGAATATGACAATGTTATTTTTGTCATTAGTAGGGGCTGGAATATGTACCAGTTTGAAACATATGCACCTATGATAACTGGAAAGGCTTCCATTCCGAGTGGGAAGCAGATTTCTTTTGAACGAAATCGTAATTTGTTTTATGTTTGTTGTTCAAGACCAAGAAAGCGGTTATTTTTCTTTGTGACGATTCCTATAGATCAGACTTTTAAAGAATTTTTAATGGAACTTGTTGGAAAAGAAAATTATTATACTTATAGCCAATGGATAATGAATAAGAAAATATCACAGAAATCGAATGAAAAGTAAAAGAACATTGTGTTAGAAAGCAAAGATTTGTGAATTTACAGTATTAGAATATTGAAATGAATATCCTTGTCTCAAGTTAAATTATTTATTATGATATAGAATTGAAACGGGGATGATATTTCAAGAAATTGGTTAAATTTGTTTATAACATTCATATATTCTTGGGTATTATTATGGATGATGAAGCAAGTGTAAGGAAGAGCAGATATGCAGGATAAAAAAAACAGGGACATAGTTGACAGTCAAGGAAATGTTATTAAAAGTATAAAAGATAATAAGACTAAACAATTTTTGAAAGATAATATATGGAATATTTTGAGTACAGGTTTGGCTACAAGTATAACTTTAGTAGAAATGATAAATTTGGTAATTTCAAAAAACTTTTCTGTTTCGTGTTCGAATTTTTATGGAATAGATGGAAAATACTTTGATGGAACAGAAATGTTCAAGAATAAATTGATTTTTATTTTTTGTGCATTGGCATTGTTTGCTTACCCATTTATATTTTCATACATAAATAAAAAAATGAATAGCAAATTATATGTGATATTTACATTTATTATAACGGTATATATTATGTTCTTTCAAAATCTTTCTTATACGATTAACCTAATAGAAATTATTCCTTGGGCATGGTTGAGACGATTTATAGATAATTATGCAACAATTGGCGTGTTTTTAATTGTCGACATAGTGATAGCTTATTTTATAATCATAAGGAATTTCTTCTGGAAAAATAAGAAATACAGTGTGTGCGGAAAGATAATATTAGCAATAGCGTTGATACTATATGTTTTAAATGTAGCTATCGGGATTACAATAAAAATTAACTATGAAATTGCTGATAAGAAAGAGTATGAGGTTATTGAACAGAATAGAGCTATAGTATCAAATTATGATGGTAAATTTGTGGTTATGAGTTGTGAAATACAAGACGAAACAATTATTTTAAAAAAGGGTACATATAGTTTAGAAAATATGACAGGGGTTTCAATTACATATCATAAATATGAGAAAGTAATTTGCGAGTAAAAAACAGTCCTAACAAAGTTGTGTGAAAGGACTGTTTTAGGTGTTAATTGAATTCATTCATAGCGTTCACATATTCCTGTAATCCATTAGGTTTACAAGCTAATTCAGCATATAGCAGAGGATTCTCATGTGCCAGTCGGTACAGATACACAATATCATCAGGCGTATCAAGCAAGACAGATGAATTATATTTTTTACAACTGATAGAAAGAGGTGTGCCAGTATATGTATCATTGATGGCATTAACAATAACGGAATCTGTATCAGGTTCATACATGCTAAACAGGTAACAAGGGTTATTTTGTTTCATGATGTTCTCCTTCCCACAGATACTTAGCACCGTCAAGTAGATCAATGATGGCTGTAAGCATATTGTTATAGTCGGTTTGAAGGTAAGCGCAAAATATTGCTACGTTACTCATGAATTACGCTTGCACCAAAATGA